>DVLP01000126.1 GCA_018715445.1 Candidatus Avipropionibacterium avicola
AACAACAGATGGCGTTCGATCAGCCGTGTGCGGTAGTACGCGATCGCATCGGGCCAGCCCGGTGTCCGGCGCAGTTCCAGGTCCTGCGGAGGTAGGGGCTGTGCCATGGACCGGCGCCCTGTCTCGGCGGCCTCGGCCGCCCACGCCTCCGCGTGGATCAGGTGGTGCAGGTTCAACGCGGCATCGCTGGCAAAGGTGAACCACCGGTCAGCCGCCATGGGGCGAATATGTCACATACGATCGTCAGGTGAAGGGGATCAGGTGAAGGAATCAGAGTTCTGGGAGCGTATGGACGCTCATCTCGGACGCGCTTATGCGCGGACCTGGGCGAGCCAGCAGCACCTGACCCGACTCGACGGACTGACCGTCGAGGGCGCGCTGGCGGCGGGTTACTCCTGCAAGCAGGTGTGGCGGGTGGTGGCGGCAGCGCTGGACCTCGCCCCCAGCGATTCCTGACCGATCGGACCGACGCGCGACACACCGGCGTGTTGATTGGCGTTCGAACATCTGTTCGGTAGGTTGTCCACCGTCCGGATCGTGCACGAAGCGTCATCCACAGGCGGCGGGATTCGGTGACGGATTGTCGGTGGGGGTCCCTACTGTCTAATCCGAGGACACCAAGGACGAAGCACACGCCGGTCGAGGATCGGGTCGAGGAAAGGTTGGACACCATGGCTGTCGCAGATCGGGAGAAGGCGCTGGAGTCGGCGCTCGCACAGATCGACAAGGCTTTCGGCAAGGGATCGGTGATGCGGCTGGGTGAGGACACCCGTCCGCCCGTCGAGGTCATCCCGACCGGATCCATCGCCCTGGACATCGCGCTGGGCACCGGTGGCCTGCCGCGTGGCCGGGTCGTCGAGATCTACGGACCGGAGTCCTCGGGCAAGACGACGGTGGCCCTGCACGCCATCGCCAGCGCCCAGGCCAAGGGCGGCATCTGCGCCTTCATCGACGCCGAGCACGCGCTCGACCCGGAGTACGCCAAGAAGCTCGGTGTCGACACTGACGCCCTGCTGGTCAGCCAGCCCGACAACGGCGAGCAGGCCCTGGAGATCGCCGACATGCTGGTGCGCTCCGGTGCCCTCACCCTGATCGTGATCGACTCGGTCGCCGCGCTCACCCCGCGTGCCGAGATCGAGGGCGAGATGGGTGACTCGCACGTCGGTCTGCAGGCGCGGCTGATGAGCCAGGCTCTGCGCAAGATGACCGGTGCGCTCTCCGGTGCCGGCACCACCGCGATCTTCATCAACCAGCTCCGCGAGAAGATCGGCGTCATGTTCGGCTCGCCCGAGACCACCACCGGTGGCAAGGCGCTCAAGTTCTACGCCTCGGTCCGGATGGACGTGCGTCGCATCGAGACCCTGAAGGACGGCACCGACATGGTCGGCAACCGCACCCGCATCAAGGTCGTGAAGAACAAGATGGCCCCGCCCTTCAAGCAGGCCGAGTTCGACATCCTGTACGGCGAGGGCATCAGCCGCGAGGGCAACATCCTCGACCTCGGTGTCGAGCACGGCTTCATCCGCAAGGCCGGCGCCTGGTTCACCTACGAGGGTGACCAGCTCGGCCAGGGCAAGGAGAACGCCCGCAACTACCTGAAGTCCAACCCCGAGACCGCCGACGAGATCGAGCGCAAGGTCAAGGAGAAGCTCGGGATCGGCGCAAAGCCGGCGGCCGAGGAGGCTCCTGTCGGAGTCGATCCGGTCACCGGTGAGGTCACCTTCTGATCATCATGTCCGACCCGGCGAACACACCCGCCCCACCGTCGTCGGACGAGCCCGATGCCGACCGGATCGCCTCGCTGGCCGAGGCGATCCGTCGGATCGAGTCGGGACAGGCCGACACCGAGACGGTCCAGCTGCGGGCCGAGAGGGAGCAGGAGCAGCAGGCGCGAGCCATCGTGCTGCGTCGGCTCTCCGTCCAGCCCCGGACCCGCGCCGAGCTGGCCACCACCTTGCAGGAGAACGAGGTCGCGACCGAGGTCGCCGAGCGCATCCTGGACCGGATGAGCGAGGTCGGCCTGATCGATGACGAGACCTTCGCCAAGGACTGGGTGGCCTCCCGCCAACAGCGCAAGCACCTGTCGCGTCGCAAGCTGGCCGACGAGTTGCGCCAGAAGGGGGTCGCCCCGGCGCTGGTCGAGGACGCCCTCGCCGAGGTTGCCGATGACGACGAGTACCAGGCCGCCCTGGACCTGGCCGAGCGCAAGATGGCCTCGCTCTCGCGACACGAGGTGGCGGTCCAACGACGCCGGCTGGCCGGTATGTTGGAGCGCCGTGGGTTCGGCATCGGCCTGATCCACCGTGTCCTGCGTGACGTCCTGGAGGGGTGAACCGATGCTGATCTTCCTCGTCGTCGGCCTGGGGATCACCGCTGCCGGCATCTACGCCGTCATCCACGGTCGGCGCAACAATGCCTCGGCAGCCCATGCCCGCAAGCACTGGACCTCCACCCGGGCCACCGTCCTGGAGTTGGTGGCCCACGACGAACGCCACAGCGATCGCCACCCGACGTCCCAGCCGTGGTGGCACCCGGTCGTCGAGTTCACCCTCGGCGACGGTCGGACCGTGCGAGGGGAGTCCACCACCGGTGCCCGGCCCGCCCCGGCCAAGGTCGGGGACGTCGTGCCGATCCTCTACGACCCGACGAACCCGGAGAACCTCGTCGTCGACCGTGGACTGGCCCGGCCCGGGATGACCGGCATCTGGCTCAACCTGCTCGGCGTGATGATGATCCTGATCGGTGTGATGGCGGTCGCGATCTGGGCCCTGCTGGTGTTCGGGATGAAGGTGCCGATCTGACCGGGGTCGCCCCGACGGGTGAGGCCCTTGACCGGGCCGGTTGCCCGATCTACCCTCCAAGCAGAACCGAGGGCTGCCGCGCAGGACGCGGGTGTTCCGGGGACGTACCACCAGCAACGAGATCTTTCGGTCCTTCTGACATCTGACCGTGTTCCCACTCCCGACCGGAGTGGGCCTTGGCGCACCGCCCGTCGCTGCTGACGACCCCGCGTGCCCTCGACGAGGGGAGCGGGAGAGATGAACGAGACGACGGTGGGCATCCTGATCGGGGCTGCGATCGTGGCGGTCGTGGCACTCGCGCTCATGATCTTCCTGGTCCGCCCGGCCACGGCGCGGCGCGAGCAGGAGGCCGAGCGGGCCGCCGAGCAGACCCGTCGCCAGGCCCGGGAGGAGGCCCGTGACGAGGCACGGACGATCATCGAGGAGGCTCGGGTCCAAGCCCGGCAGGTCACCGAGGACGCCGACCGGCGGCTCTCCCAACAGCTCGCCGGCCTCGAGGAGGCGAAGGACGGGTTGGCCGACCACCGCCGTGAGGTGCGGGCCGAGCTCACCGAGCTCCGCACCGAGATCGGCCGCCGTGAGCAGCGCCTCGCCCGTCAGGAGGAGCGCCTCACCGAGCGCGAGGAATCCCTGGAACGCGACGGCACGGCGCTGGCCGCCCGGGAGGCCGCGATGCGCCATGCCGAGGACGAGCACCGCCTCGAACGGGAACGCATCGCAGCGCTGACCGCGGACCAGGCCCGCGCCGAGGTCCTCGAACGTGCCGAGCACGACGCCCGACTCGAGACCGCCACCCTGGCCCGTGACCTCGAGGCCACCGCGCGGCGCACGGCGAACGACCGCGCGCGCTCCATCCTGGTGACCGCCATGCAACGGATGGCCGGTGAACAGACCGCCGAGAGCACCATCTCGGTGGTCGCGCTGCCCAGCGAGGACATGAA
>DVLP01000127.1 GCA_018715445.1 Candidatus Avipropionibacterium avicola
GCATCACCCTGGCGGCGGCTCCGGTCAGCCTGATGGCGGCCGACAACCCGTACAAGGAAGACGGCTCCATCGTGAACCTCGGCTCGCACAACGAGCCTGACCTCGAGGCCGTCGTCGCCGTCGACCCCGACCTGATCATCAACGGGCAGCGCTTCTCGCAGTACCGCGACGACTTCGTCACCCTGGCCCCTGACGCTGCGATCGTCGAGCTGGACCCCCGCGACGGCGAGGCCTTCGAGGGCGAGCTGAAGCGCCAGATCGAGGTCCTCGGCACCATCTTCGGCAGGGACGACGACGCCAGCGCCCTGATCGACGACTTCGACGCCAGCGTCAAGGCGGTCAAGGATGCCTACGATCCCTCCCTCACGGTGATGACCGTCATCACCGCCGGTGGCGAGATCAACTTCTCCGCCCCGAGCACCGGGCGCACCCTGGGCCCGGTGTACGACATGCTCGGCCTGACCCCGGCCCTGGAGGCCGACGGCTCCGGCGACCACACCGGTGACGACATCTCGGTCGAGGCCATTGCCGCCTCCGACCCGGGCCTGATCCTGGTGATGGACCGCGACGCGGCTGTCTCGGCCAACTCCGGTGAGGAGTACACCCCTGCCAACGAGCTGATCGCCGACTCCGAGGCGCTGCAGAACGTGGCAGCGGTCAAGGAGGGCAAGATCGTCTACATGCCGCAGTACACCTACGTGAACGAGGGCATCCAGACCTACACCACCTTCTTCAACCAGATCGCCGAGGCGCTCTGAGCTTGACCGACACCACCGAGGCAGCACCGGTCAGTGCCGGCCCGCCCGATCTGGGGCGGGCCGGTCGACCCCGTGCTGGCCAGGGGCGGTTGTTCACCTGGCCTCTCCTGCTCGGCGTCATCGGGACGGCCGCTCTGGTCGTGACCTCGCTGTTCGTCGGGGTGTACGACATCTTCGGATCCGAGGACGGCGCCCAGATGTTCGCCATCACACGGATCCCGCGCACCCTGGCGCTGGTGCTGGCCGGGGCGGCGATGGCGATGTCGGGCCTGGTGATGCAGCAGCTCACCCAGAACCGGTTCGTCGAGCCGACCACCACCGGCACCACTGAGTGGGCCGGGCTCGGTCTGCTGCTGGTGATGATCGGGGCCCCTGATGCGTCCTTGCTGGTGAAGATGTCGGGTGCGGTGCTGACGGCCTTCCTCGGGACGATGGTGTTCTTCGTCTTCTTGACGCGGGTCACCCTGAAGTCCTCGATCATCGTGCCGATCGTCGGCATGATGCTCGGCGCGGTGGTCGGGGCGATCTCCAGCTTCGTCGCCCTGTCGACCAACATGCTCCAGAGCATGGGGATCTGGTTCCTCGGCTCCTTCACCTCGGTGTTGCGCGGCCAGTACGAGCCGCTGTGGATCGTCGGGTTCATCGTGGTGGCCGTCTTCATCGCGGCCGATCGGTTCACCGTGGCCGGTCTGGGCCAGGACATCGCCACCAATGTCGGGCTCAACTACAACCGGGTCGTGCTGCTCGGCACCGGCCTGATCGCTGCGGCCACCGGCATCGTCACCGTCGTGGTCGGCAACCTGCCCTTCCTCGGCCTGATCGTGCCCAACATCATCTCGCTCTTCCGTGGTGACGACCTGCGCTCCAACCTGCCGTGGGTGTGCCTGCTCGGCATCAGCCTGGTCACCGTCTGCGACCTGATCGGACGGATCGTCGCCTGGCCCTTCGAGGTGCCGGTCGCGATCATCCTGTCGGTCGTCGGTGCTGTGGTGTTCATCCTGGCGTTGATGAGGCAGCGTCGTCGTGGCTGAGCAGACCGTCACCGCCCCCGATGCCACCGCACCCACCCCGGGCGACGGTGGGGTACGGGTGACGCCGCGGACCACCGGACCCTGGGCCACCCCGCGAGGGCGTCGACGCTACTTCCTGGTGCTGGGGTCCCTGGCCGGGCTGGCCCTGCTGATCGCGTACGGACTGCTGGCCTGGCAGAACCCGTTGCCGGTGGGCAGCGCCGGGTTCTGGCGGATCGCCAAGCTGCGCGCCACCAGCCTGGTGATCATCATCGTCGTCGCCTTCTGTCAGGCCACGGCCACGGTCGCCTTCCACACCGTCACCAACAACCGGATCATCACCCCGTCGATCATGGGCTTCGAATCGCTCTACCGGGTGGTGCAGACCGGCGCGGTCTTCCTGTTCGGCATCGCCGGGGCGACCATGGTCCAAGGCCTGGGCCAGTTCATCGGTCAGGTCGCGGTGATGGTCGCCTTCTCCGCACTGCTGTACGGCTGGCTGTTGACCGGCAAGTACGCGAACCTGCACATCATGTTGCTGGTCGGCATCATCCTCGGCGGCGGCCTGGGATCCCTGGCGACCTTCATGCAACGCATGCTCACCCCGACCGAGTTCGACGTGCTGACCGCGCGACTGATCGGCAGTATCTCCAATGCCGACGCCACCTACCTCGGCTTCTCCGTCCCCCTGGTCGCCGTCGCCGGTGGGCTGGTCTGGTTGGGCGCCCGTCGCCTCAACGTGGTCGCCCTGGGCCGTGAGGCGTCGGTGAACCTCGGTCTCGAGCACCGCCGCTACCTGATCGTCGTGCTGCTGCTGGTTTCGGTGCTGATGGCGGTCTCGACCTCACTGGTGGGTCCGATGACCTTCTTCGGCTTCCTGGTTGCGATGGTGTCGTACCAGCTCTCCGACACCCACGACCACCGCTTCACCTTCCCGATGGCCTGGCTCACCGGCATCGTGACCCTCGGCGGGGCGTACTTCGTGCTGAAGAACATCTTCTACGCCCAGGGCGCGGTCGGCATCATCATCGAGATCGTCGGTGGCACCTTCTTCCTCGTCTACGTCCTCAGAAAGGGTCGGCTGTGATCGGACTGACATCGGTGGCCAAGAGCTACAGCTCCGAGGTCCGGATCGGCCCGGTCGACCTGGAGATCCCGGTCGGCGGGGTGACCGCCCTGGTCGGACCCAACGGTGCCGGCAAGTCGACCCTGTTGACGATGGTCGGACGACTGCTCGGGATGGACTCGGGTGCCATCGAGATCGCTGGGTACGACATCAGCTCCACCCCGTCGAAGGACCTGGCCAGGATCGTGTCGATCCTGCGTCAGGAGAACCACTTCGTCACCCGGCTGACCGTGCGTCAGCTGGTGGGCTTCGGTCGGTTCCCGTACTCGGGTGGACGACTGACCCCGGCGGACGAGGAGCTGATCCGCAGTGCCATCGACTTCCTGGGGCTGCGTGATCTGGAGACCCGCTACCTCGATGAACTCTCCGGTGGTCAGCGTCAACGTGCCTATGTGGCGATGGTGCTCGCCCAGGACACCGAGTACCTGTTGCTCGACGAGCCACTCAACAACCTCGACATGCAGCATTCGGTGCAGATGATGAAACATTTGCGCCGGGCTGCCACCGAGCTGGGCCGTACCGTCGTCATCGTGTTGCACGACATCAACTTCGCCGGGCACTACGCCGACCACATCTGCGCCATGAAGGACGGGCGGGTCCAACACTTCGGGACGCCGGACGAGATCATGACCGGTGAGGTGCTGTCGTCGATCTTCGACACCCCGGTCGACGTGGTGGACGGACCCCGCGGCCGGCTGGCCGTGTACTACTGAGCCACTGGTCTCAGCCCAGGCCGAGCACCGTCCGGGCGATGAGGAAGTAGACGATCAGCCCGGACGCGTCGACGAATGTCGTGATGAACGGGTTGGAGAAGACGGCCGGGTCGACCTTGATCGCCCGGGCCGCCAACGGCATCGCCCCACCGACGGCCGCAGCCATCGTGCACACCCCCAGCAGGGTCAGCCCGATCACCAGACCGATGGACCAGGTGAAGACCAGACCGGTGATGGCAAAGCCGAGCAGGCCGAGGACCGCGCCGAGCGACACCCCGACCCGGACCTCCCGTCCGACCACCCGCAGCAGGTCAGCAGGACGGACGTCGCCCAGGGCCAGGGCGCGCGTCACGGTGGTGGCGGCCTGGTTGCCGGTGTTGCCACCGGTGCCGATCAGCAGCGGGACGAACAGCGCCAGCACGGTCACCTGGGCCAGGGTCGCCTCGAACGCCGACAACACCTGCACGGTCAGGGTGGCCCCGACGGCCAGCACGAGCAACCACACGATCCGTGAGCGGACGATCGTCAGGATCGGTGTGGTCAGGTACGGACGGCGCAAGGGCTCGGCACCACCCTGACGGGCCACGTCCTCACTCTCGGCGAACTCCAGGATCCGTACGGCATCGTCGATCGTGAGCATCCCGACCAGCCGCGACTCGTGGTCGACGACCGGCAGGGCCAGCAGGCCGAGCTCGGCGCAGCGGCGGGCCGCCGACTCGGCATCCTCGACCGCCCCAGCGGTCCGGGCCGGCTGCATCAGATCCTCGATGAGGGCCTCGGGGTCGGCGCCGACCAGGTCGCGGAGCTGCACCACACCGACCACGTGACGGCTGTGGTCCAGGACCGGGAGGACGTAGACCGTCTCGGCGTCGTCCAGCCGGGAGCGGATCCGCGTCATCGTCTCCTCGACGGTCAGGAAATGCCGTGTGGACACGAACTCCGGGGTCATCCGTCGCCCGACCGAGCCCTGGGGGTAGCCGAGGACCGCCGCGGTGAGCTGGCGTTCCCGCGGAGACAGGCCGCGCAGCAGTTTGGGGGCCAGGCTGGCCGGCAACTCGTCGAGCAGGGACACCCGGTCGTCGGGCTCCATCTCGGCGAACAGCGAGCTGACCTGGGCATCCTGCAGCGCATGGACCAGGTCGCCCTGGAGCTGGGGGTCGAGGCTCTCGAAGACCGCCAGCGCGGTGTCCTTGGGCAGCAGGCGGTAGACGACGGCGCGTTGCGGGGACGAGAGTCGTTCCAGGGCGGCGACGACATCGTTGGTGTCGACCCGGTTCAACAACTCCGACACGCGGGGCAGGTCGGTCGAGGCCAGGGCAGGGCCCAGGGCCTCGGCCAGCTCGGTGGACTGGTCGGTCTGTGCAGGGGTCATGGTCAAAGCTCCTCGCCGGTGGATGGTCTGCCAGGAAGGCATCGCACCGGTCGGCGGCCACGACGGGACCGGTCCGCAGGCGATCGGCGAGCGGAGGGTCAGCGGCGTCGGACACGCGGAACGGGTGCGGTGCCGGAGGGACTCGGACTGTTTCCGTCGTCAGGCATCGACACTCACCTCACTTCCGCGCTCGACAACCCTGTCAGGATAGACCACCGGGCGAAGCGACGATCACCGCGGGCCGCCAGCCGCGCACCGAGCTGACCACGGCGATCCCGGTTGCTCGTTGCAGGTCGTCGACGGTGATCGAGCGCTCCACCAGCCGGCCGTCGGCCAGCGCGATTTCGCGTCCGATGCCCGGGAGCAGGCCGTCGCTGACCGGCGGGGTGCACCACTGGCCGTCGAGCTGGACGGCGAGACTGGCGATCGTGGTCTCGGTGACCCTCCCGGTCGCGGTGACCAGGATGACGTCGTCGACCTCGCCGTGGCGTTGCCGGGCGGCATCGCAGAACTGGCGGCGGCTGGTCTTGTGGCGTCGCCAGGTCGAGTCCTCGCTCGCCTTGGTGTCCACGGCCAGGCGGACCGGTGCGTCGCCGGGCTCCGGGAGGGGCCGCTCACTGACCTCGAGACGGCCGTCGTGGTGCAGTCCCAGGCGCAGGATCCGATCCGGTCCCGGTCGCGCCTGGTCGACGGCCTGCGCCACGTCCTCGCTCGGCACGGCAATGCCGAACCAGTCGGCCGAGCGCTGCAGCCGCGCCAGATGTCGTTGCAGGCCGAGGATCTGGTGGTCCCGTACGGCCATCGTCTCGATCAGTACGAGGTCATCGTCCGGCTCGGGCGGGTCGGTCACCACCAACGCCTTGGTGTGCAGCTCCTGCCACTCGGCGTCCGGGTCACTGTCCCAGACGATGCCGCTGCCGACGCCGTAGGTCACCGCCCCGGTGCGGCTGTTGATGGTGGCCGTGCGGATCGCGATCCCGAAGCGAGCCCGGGTCGGACTCTCCGGTGGAGCCACCCAGCCGATCGCGCCGCAGTAGACCCCGCGGGGCGTGTCCTCGAGCTGCTCGATCAGGTCCATGGTCCGTCGTTTTGGCGCTCCGGTGATCGACCCGCAGGGAAACAGGGCCGAGAACACCTCCGGGATCGTCGTGTCAGCGGCGATCTCGGCCGACACTGTCGAGGTCAGCTGCCAGAGGGTGTCGTACCGCTCGGTGTGCAGGAGCTCGTCCACCCGGACCGAGCCTGGGGTGGCGATCCGAGACAGGTCGTTGCGCACCAGGTCGACGATCATGACGTTCTCGGCGCGCTCCTTGGCGCTGCCCATCAGTCGCTGGCGATGATGCTCGTCCTCGGCCCGGTCCCGGCCCCGAGGAGCCGTGCCCTTCATGGGGACGACGGTGATCCGGTCCTGCTGCCACTGCAGGAAACACTCGGGACTGGCGCTGACGATCGTGTGCGCACCGGTGTCCACCAGGGCATGGAAACCACCGTGCTGTCGAGCCGCGAGATCGGCGTACCAGGACGTCGGATCGCCGTCAAAGCTGGCCCGCAGCCGAGTGGTCAGATTGCACTGGTAGGTCTCACCGGCCGAGATCGCCTGCTTGATCCGACCGACCCGCCCGGCATGCTCCTGTGGCGTCCAGTCCCACTCCCACTCGGAGAGCTGGTACGGCTTCGTTGCCGCGACCGGATCCGCCGCCCTGTCGGGTGGGCCGGTGATGGCGAACCATGCCAAGGGCACCTCCGGGTCCCGCGCGCTCGTCGTGGGGTGTCGGTTGCCCGAGTCGGTCGAGGAATCGAGGGGTTCGTCGCCGGGGAACGCCTCGTAGCTGACGAAGCCGTACGCCCATGAGCCTGCACGTGTGGCACGATCGACCTCGGCCAGCACATGGGTGACCCGGTCGACTGCGCG
>DVLP01000128.1 GCA_018715445.1 Candidatus Avipropionibacterium avicola
GTCGCCGGATCAGGACCCGTCGGGCCAGGACACACCCAGCCCGGCCACACCGACCGAGGAGTCGCGCCCGCAGGGATGAGGGTACGGACCGGGTCAGCCAGCCGGATGCCGGCGGGCGCGCCAGTCGGCGAGGGCAGCGTCGACGTCGACCAGCCCGACGTGGATCACCGGACCGTCGAGTCGGCGGCGGTGGGAGTCGCGGATCCGATCGTTGAGGGCCTCGATGACCGCGCGGGCGTCCTCCTCGCGCCGGACATCGGCCAGGGTCTCCTGCAGTTGCGCGACGTCCTTGCGCAGTTGCAGGGAGGGCGGCAGCGGCATCGAGACCTTCTCCCGCTCGAGGAAGGACTTCAGCCAGGCGTTCTCGTCGCGGCGATCCCCCAGTCCGGGGATCGGTTTGCCCTGACCGGGCAGGTTATCGAACTCGCCGCGCTCGGTGGCCTCACGGATCATCCGGTCGACGGCTGACTCACGGCGTGGGGGCTGCTGCGGGTTCATGCCGCCCCAGCTTAACCGGACGCCGCAGGCCCGCTGCTTGTTAGACTCCGGCGGCGTCGTCGCATCCGTGGACGAGTCGATCCCCCCGACCTCGAGGAGCCCCTGCCCATGGCATCACGTGGAGTCAAGATCACCCTCGGCATCGTCGGCGGGGTGCTGGCCCTGGTGGTGTTGGCCGTCCTCGGCCTGGTCGGTTGGGCACTCTTCCGGCCGCTGCTGCCCGGTGACTACAGCCACACCCGCGGCGACATCCGTACCGCCTCCGAACTGAACGACATCGCCCTGGAGGCCATGGTCGTCACCGTCGGCACCCCGATCAGTGGTGAGGCCAAGGACCAGCTCGACAACCGGATCGCCAACACCAGTGGTCAGATCGACGTCGTGCTGGAGTCGGTCGACGAGGCCGTCGGGAGTCGCGCCGGGGAGAAGGACGAGACCCTGCAGGCCCAGCTGAACGAGCTGCGCTCCGCCTACGCCGACCTGCAGGACAGCCTCAACCAGTGGCAGAGCCAGGGCTATGCCGACATCGGTTGGGCCCTGAAGCTGTGCCGCACCCCACCGTCGGACGTCGACGACCCTGACCAGGCCTGCACCGAGGCCGCCGCATCACTTCCCGACGCCGGCGCCGCACCGGAGCTCGCCGCGCTGGCCGAAGCGGTCACCGACTACGCCGACTCCGCACGCGGGGTCGATGACACGCAGGCCCTCGACGCCGCCCAGGAGGAGTTCGCCGGCACGGTCGGCGCCATGTGGGACCGGGTCAGCACCAGCCTCGAGCAGGTGGACGGCTACCTCGCCGAGAAGGAGTCCTGAGACCCGGGCCCTTCCGTACGGTCCGCTCACTTCCTCAGTCCCGATTCGCGGGGACCGATTGCTCAACGCCGTTTCGGCCAACGAGCCTGAGGAAGTGAGCACGGACGTACGGACCGGGCCGGCGGTGCTGCATCGGCCCTGAGCGAGGAGGCGTGAGCTCAGGCCTCGGCGAGTCGCTGCAGCAGCAACGCCTCGGCCAGGCACGCCTTCTTGAGATCCCCCAGGTCGACCGACTCGTCGATGCCGTGGGCACGGGTGTCGGGGTCACCGACGGCAGTGATCAGGATCTCCGCGGACGGGAAGCGGCGCTGCAGCTCGGCCACCATCGGGATCGATCCGCCCTGGCCCATCTCGACCGGGCTGACACCGAAGGCCTCGGCGAAGGCGTCGACCGCCAGCCGGGCGTAGCGACCGTCGACCGGCACCGAGGAAGGTTCGCCGGTGTGACCGGGAGTGACGCTGACCCGGGCACCCCAGGGCGCATGGCACTCCAGGTGGGTACGGAGGTGGTCCAGGGCCTCGACCGCGGAGTTGCCGGGCGCAACCCGCAGCCCGACCTTGGCCCGCGCGGTGGGGGCCAGGGTGTTCGAGGCCCGCTCGACCGGGGTCGCATCGATCGCCAGCACGCTGACCGCCGGTCGGGTCCACAACCGCTCGACGACCGGGCCGTCCCCGATCCAGTCGACGCCGTCGAGGACGCCGGTCTCGGTGGCGAGCCGGTCCAACGGATACTCCAGGTCGGCGGCCGGCTGCCGGGTGAGGCCCTCGACCGCGACATTGCCCTGCTCGTCGTGCAGCGTGGCCAGCAACCGGCACAACGAGGTCAGGGCGTCCGGGACGACGCCACCGAACGAGCCCGAGTGCAGGGCGTGGTCGAGGGTCGCGACCTCCACGACGCAGTCGGCGACCCCACGCAGTGTCGTGGTGAACGACGGAGTGCCGACCTCCCAGTTGCCGGAGTCGCAGATCACGAAGACATCGGCGGCCAGGTCCTCGGCGTGGGCGTCGAGGAAGGCCTCGATCGACGGGGAGCCGATCTCCTCCTCACCCTCGACGAAGAGCGTCACACCGACCGGTGGCTTGCCGTCGAAGGCACGCAGCGCAGCAAGGTGCACCGCCAGTCCACCCTTGTCGTCGGCGGTGCCACGGCCGTACAACCGGCCGTCACGTTCGGTGGCCTCGAAGGGCGG
>DVLP01000129.1 GCA_018715445.1 Candidatus Avipropionibacterium avicola
CCGGTCCGTGGCACGGGACCGGGACCTGCCGACCGACCTGACGATCCTGTCCGAGCGGTGGAACACGGTGGCCCTGCTCGGGGACTCCGGGGTCGTCGCGCGGGCGGCAACCCTGTCCGACCTGGCCTGTGAGGATCCGCTGTCGGTGTCCGGCCGGGAGGTCGAGACCTGCCGGGAGCTGGCGCGCCGGGGTGCGCCGGTGGCGGCGCCGATCGGCGAGGTGACCCAGATCGAGGGTGTGCCGGTCTCGTTGTGGGAGCGGGTGGACGGTGTGATGGGGGAGGCCAGCGAGTCAGCGATGGTGACGGCCCTGGCCCGGATCCACGAACTCGGCGCCGACCTCGGGGTCGACCTCGGTGTCGAGCAACCGTGGTTCGCCACGATCGCCGACACGGTGCCGTACCGGATCGAGCAGCTGGTGGACCGTGGCGTGATCGATCGAGGAACGGGAGCGGCACTCCATGGCCGCTGTGCACGCCACCTGGACGCGGTGGCCGCGACCGACTGCGCGGTGGCCTGGTCCACGGCGACGCCCAACCCAGGAACGCCATGGCCGTGGGCGGTTCGGCGGTCTGGATCGACTTCGAGGAGAGCTGCCGGGGACCGTACGCCTGGGACCTGGCCTGCCTCACGACGAACCCGGACCATCCGGTGGGACGCGTGCTCGACAGCTATGCCGAGGCCTCGGGGACCGAACGGATCCCGTCGGGGGTCATGGCACACCTGTGGGCGTTGCGTGACCTCCAAGGGATCACCTGGATGCTGGCGATCCGGGACGAGCGCGAGCCCTGGTTCGGTGCCGAGGCGTCCGAGCGGCTGGCGGAGCTGCTGGCCGCGGACGACTCGTAGCAGGGCCCGAGCCCGTCAATCCCTTCTCGCGCGAGTCGATGGGCAGGTCCGCACACGCCGGGTCAGGTCCGCCCACGGTGGTGCGGGTCCGCCCCTCTCCGCCGGCTTGCGGACCCATACGAAGGCTTGCTGACCTACCCGAGCGCTTGCGGACTCACCCGTCCCGCGAGCACCTGCGGACCCACCCCAGGGCTTGCGGACCCGACCCGGCACCGCACCCCAAGGCCGGCACGCGGGCACCGGTCAGGAGGCGAGGGCCTCGTCATCGTCGTCGGCAGCGCGGGAGACCTCGACCATCTGCTCGCGTTCGACCACCTTGATGCGGGGACGGCCCACGGCCTCGCCGAGTGCCCGCTCGTGGTCGTCGAGCCGGGTCCACCCCTGCCCACTGGTGAGCTCGATCCCCTTCTCCTCGAGATGGGCGATCACCGCGCCCACGTCCCGCGAGGCCACCTTCGGCAGCGACGCCAGGTCGTCCAGCAGGCACTGGATCGTCTCGGCCGCGTCGGACTTGGTGTGCCCGATCAGGCCCACCGGTCCCCGCTTGACCCAGCCGGTGGTGTAGAGACCGCTCAGCGGCGTGCCGTCCTCGCCGAGCACTCGACCGGCCTCGTTGGGGATGACGCCCTCCTGCTCGTCGAACGGGACATCGGGCAACGGGGTCGACAGGTAGCCGACCGCCCGGTAGACGGCCTGCACGGGCCAGTCGGTGATCTCGCCGGTGCCGCGGACCCCGCCGTTGCCGTCGAGCTCCATCCGCTCGGTACGCAGACCGGTGACCCGGTCGTCGCCGAGGACCTCGATCGGCGACTCGCAGAAGTGCAGGTGGATCCGGTGCGGCTTGGTGCTCGGCGGATTGTCGAGCCACTTCAGCAAGGTGTCGACGATCTTCTTGGTCTGTCGGCTCTCCTGGATCGCCTGCTCGCTGCCGGCGTCGATGTCGAAGCCCTCGGGGTGGACGATCACGTCGACATTCGGCGAATGGGTGAGCTCACGCAGCTCGAGCAGGGAGAACTTCAGCTGGGCCGGCCCTCGGCGGGCGAACACGTGCACATCGGTGGCCCGGTTGGCCTTCAACCCCTCGTACACGTTCTGCGGGATCTCGGTGACCAACTGCTCGTCGGCGGTCTTGGACAGCATCCGTGAGATGTCGAGGGCCACATTGCCGGCGCCGATCACGGCGACCTGCTCGGCATCCAGGGTCCACTCGCGGGAGACATCGGGGTGGCCGTCGAACCAGGAGACGAAGTCAGCCGCACCGTGGCTGCCCGGCAGGTCGATGCCGGGGATGTCGAGCGGACGGTCATCCATCGCCCCGGTGGCGAAGATCACCGCGTCGTAGAACTGCTGCAGCTCGGCCAGGGTGATGTCGGTGCCGTAGTTCACATTGCCGATGAAGCGGATGCCCGGCTTGCCGAGGACACGCAGCAGGGCCTTGATGATCTCCTTGATCCGGGGATGATCCGGCGCCACGCCGTAGCGGACGAGTCCGTACGGAGCGGGCAGGCGTTCGATGATGTCGACGCTGGCGCCCTCGTACTTGGTCGTCAAGATGTCGGCGGCGTAGATCCCGGCTGGACCGGCACCCACGACGGCAACCCGCAGGCTTCCCATGTGGCTCTTCCTTCTCACGTGTGTCCGCCGTGCTCGTGCGAGCAGGGCCAAAGGTTAGGCTACCCTCATTCACAAATTGGGTCGTGCCACCGTCCGCTGGTTGGTCGACAAGTGGGCACCAGTGATCCGCAGGCCTCAGAGAGGGAATCAGCAGATGAAGATCGTGGCGTTGGTCAAGTACGTCCCCGATGCCAACGGTGAGCGTGGGTTCGCCGAGGACTTCACCGTCGACCGGGAGTGCAGCGAAGGGCTGTTGTCCGAGCTCGACGAGTACGCCGTCGAGCAGGCCCTGGGGGTGGCCGAGGCCCGCGACGAGGCAGAGGTGATCGCCCTGACCCTCGGTCCGGACGAGGCCCGCGACGCCGTCAAACGCGCACTGCAGATGGGCGCCGACTCCGGGATCCACGTCAACGACGACCGGGTCCACGGCTCCGATGCGCTGTCCACCGGTGCGATCCTGGCGGCGGCGATCGGGCGGATCGGCCCCGACCTCGTGGTGTGCGGCATGTCCTCCACCGACGGATACCTGGGCGTGCTGCCGGGCATGCTGGCCGAGCACCTCGGCTGGGCCGGGCTGACCAATGCCCATGACGTCACCGTGAACGGGGCCACCGTACGGATCCATCGCGATGACGACACCGCCAGCGTCACCCTCGAGGCGGCGCTGCCCGCCGTGGTGAGCGTCACCGACCAGTCGGGGGAGCCGCGCTACCCGTCGATGAAGGGCATCCTCGGAGCCAGGAAGAAGCCGGTCGACGAGCTCACCCTGGACGACCTCGGGGTCGATCCCGCACAGGTGGGGCTGGCCGCCGCACGGACCCGGGTCACCGCGGCCACCGCCCGACCGCCGAAACAGGCCGGACCGATCGTGATCGACGACGAAGGCTCCGGAGCCGACGCCGTCGTGGACTTCCTCACCGCCGGGGCGTACCGGTGACCGACCACCACCCAAGGAGCTCATCCATGTCCACCGTCCTGGTCCTCGTCGATCATCACGACGGCGCCGTCACCACCCACAGCACCGAGATCCTCACCCTGGCCCGCCACCTCGGTGAGCCGATCGCCGTCGCTTTCGGGACTCGGGCCGACAAGGTGGCACCCACGGTCGGGGAGTACGGCGTCGGCACCGTCGTCACCGTCACCGACCCACCGATCGACCGGGCCCTGACCGCACCGCTGGCCGAGGCCCTGGCCCAGATCGTGGGGCGGTACGGAGCCGC
>DVLP01000130.1 GCA_018715445.1 Candidatus Avipropionibacterium avicola
TCATCAAGGATCGACGCAGCTCGTCGGGGACCGCCACCGCCGGGTCACGTTGCAGCACGAAGGTCTGGTCCTCGAAGTTCGGGCCGTCGTCGAGGCGGTAGGCCCGTTCAGCGACCTCAGCCTGCTCACCGGCGACCTCACGCATCTGATCGATGGTCCAGACGTAGTGGGCACCTTCGCGGTGCTGACCAGTGCCATCGTCGCTGTCGGCGTCCAGTGAGGAGGCGAAGGCTCCTTGTGGGGTGAGCATCTCGCGGGCCAACCAGTCGACGCTCAGCTCGACGGCCTCGGTGAACCGTGACACGTCCTCGCCTCGACGGGTGCCCTCGGCCACAGCCCGCGCCAGCACCGGCAGCAACAAGGCGTTGTCGTACAGCATCTTCTCGAAGTGGGGCACGGTCCACGATCGGTCGACGCAGTAGCGTGCGAAGCCGCCGCCGAGCTGGTCGAAGAGACCACCGTCGACCATCGCCCGACAGGTCTGCGACGCCATCGACCAAGCGGCGTCGGCAGTGGCGCCGCCGGCCTGCGTGGCTCGGGCCAGCAGGAAGTCCAGCACCATCGACGGGGGGAACTTGGGCATCGTGCCGAAGCCCGGGTGCGCCCGGTCGTACGACTCGGCAAGGGTGTCGACGGCCTGGTCGACCGCGGCCGGGCCGAGTTCACCCGGTGGTGGAGGCGAGGTGTGTTCAGCCAGTTGACGGGCGATGTCGGCGGCACCGGCGTGCACCTCGACCCTGCGCTCCTGCCAGGCCTCGGCGACCGCAGTCACCACCTGGGTGAAGGAGGGCAGGCCGTGGCGGGGCTCGACCGGGAAGTAGGTCCCGGCGTGGAACGGTTGGCCCTCGGGGGTCAGCCAGACCGACATCGGCCATCCTCCGTGACCGGTCATGGCCACCGTCGCGCTCATGTAGACCGCGTCGAGGTCCGGGCGTTCCTCCCGGTCCACCTTGATCGGCACACTGGTGCGGTTGACCAGGTCGGCCACGGCCTCGTCGGAGAACGACTCCCCCGCCATCACATGACACCAGTGGCAGGCGGCGTACCCGACCGACAGGAAGATCGGGACGTCGCGCTCCTTGGCCTCGGCCAACGCCTCGGGTCCCCACTCCTGCCAGTGCACCGGATTGTCGGCATGCTGACGCAGGTACGGACTGGTCGCGTGGGCGAGGCGATTGGTCATTCCTGTGGCTCCTCAGCAGTGGCACCTGCATCACTTCTCCTGTGCGAGGTGCACGAACCGGCGTGCGATGGTTCCTCCAGCGTAGGAGGTCTCGGTGGCCGCTCGTTCCCAACCCAAGACGCCGCATTCGGATCGATGGGCGCTCCGATCAGCTGCCCACCCGGGAGGACAAGCGGATGGAGATCGCGAACACTCACTACTTTCGCAACTTTCGCAACTTTGCTACAGTGATCTACTCAGGCATCCAGTGCAGCCAGAAGGGAGCGCGCCCATGAGCACGGCATCCAGCGAAGTGGTGAGCCCGGTTCCCGCTGAAGCCGACGACCTTGCCAAGGTTCTGAGCTTCATCGAGGCACACGAGACGCGGCACGGCGCCATTGAGCCCTCCTTCTTCCTCGCAGGTTCCCGGGCCGGTGATCGGATCGAGCTCACCGAGCAGCTCCACGAGATCCTCAAGCGCGTCGTTCAGGCGCTGAGCAACGGTCAGTCGATCAGCATCCTGACCCGCGATCAAGAGATCTCCACTCAACAGGCCGCCGAGATCCTCGGCCTCAGCCGCCCGACCGTCGTTCGGCTGATCGAGGACGGCGAGCTGCCCGCCCACGTCCCAGGCGCCGTCCGTCGGAAGTTGCGGCTGGCTGACGTGTTGGCCTACCGCGAGGAACTACGCGAGCGCCGCAACCGGTTCATCACCGAGACCTCGGTCGACGAGGACTACAGCGACGACGAGGTCGCTGAGGCACTGGCAGACGCGCGCCGCAACGCCTGAACCGTCAGTGAGGTCTGGCAGGCTCGTCACATGTACCGCGCCGTCCTCGATACCTGCGCCCTTGTGCCGAGCCTTCAGCGCGATTTCCTGCTCCAACTCGCGACCGAGGACGCCTTCGCTCCGATGTGGGGCACTGGCATCCTCGCTGAACTCGACTACACACTCGCCAGGCTGCACGAACAGCGCGGCATCGGCGACAGTGAGCATCGGCGGTCGGCGCGTCGGATCAACCCGCCCCAGACTCCCGCACAGATCCTCGATCAGCTTGTCGAGCGCTACAGGATGCACGAGGTCAACGACATACTCCGCCCACTGCTGCCAAATCTGACCTGACCTCCGACAACATCTGCTGGCTCGAATTGACGGATCACATTCGGGAAAGATCCAACACATCCTGTCGACATGCGAGGTTCCTCAGCGCGGCGACCCCAGCTCCTTGACGAGCTTCTCGAAGACCAGGTCATCACGCTGCGGGATGCCGAACTCGTCCTGTCCGTACGGGAAGGGCGACAGTTCGCCGGTGCGCCGGTAGCCGCGACGGACGTACCAGGCGATCAGCTCGTCGCGTTGGCGCAGGACGGTCATCTCCATGGCGGTGACACCCCACCGAGCAACGGCCGTCTCCTCCGCCCGAGCCATGATGGTGCGCCCCACCCCCTGGCCCTGCAGGCCCGGCCGGACGGCAAACATCCCGAAGTAGGCGGTCTCACCCCGGTGCTCGAGCTGGCAGCACCCCACCAGCCCCTCGGCACCGTCGGCGACCAACATCAACGACGACTCCCCGGACAGGACCTCCCGTACGGCAGCGGCATTGGTCCGGGTGCCGAGCAGGAGGTCGGCCTCGGTGGTCCACCCGACCCGGCTGCACTCTCCGCGATAGGCCAATTCGATCAGCGCGACCAGATCATCGACATCGTCGAGCGCCGCCCGACGCACCTGCACCTCAGTCACCCTTGCGGGCCCCTCGCCACAGATCGATCCCGGACTCGACGGCGTACTGGTCGATCAGGGCAAGTTCCTCATCGGTGAAGGAGGTGTTGGCCAGGGCGCCGATGTTCTGCTCGACCTGCTCGGGCCGCGACGCCCCGATGAGCACCGAGGTCATCCGCTCGTCACGCAGCGCCCATGCCAGCGCCAACTGCGCAAGGCTCTGGCCACGGTCGGCGGCGAGCTCGCCCAGCTTGCGGATCCGCGACAGGGCCTGCTCCGACAACAGGTCGGGTCGCAGCGACTTGTGCTGCGCAGCCCGGGAGTCCTCCGGGATGCCGCCCAGGTAGCGATCGGTCAACATCCCCTGCGCCAGCGGGGAGAACGCGATGCAGCCGGCCCCGACCTCCTCCAACGCATCGAGCAGCTGGTCCTCCTCGATCCAGCGGTTCAACATCGAGTACGACGGCTGGTGGATCAACAGCGGCGTACCGAGGTCGGCCAACAGCGCCGCTGCCGTACGGGTGTCCTCGGCCGAGTAGCTCGAGATCCCCACGTACAGGGCCTTCCCGGAGCGCACGATCGCGTCGAGGGCACCCATCGTCTCCTCGAGCGGGGTGTCGGGGTCGGGACGGTGGTGATAGAAGATGTCGACATAGTCCAGGCCCATCCGGCGCAGGGACTGGTCAAGGCTGGCCACCAGGTATTTGCGGGAGCCGCCGATCGCCCCGTACGGGCCGGGCCACATGTCCCAGCCGGCCTTGGTGGAGATCACCAACTCGTCACGCAGCCCGGCAAAGCTGCGCTGCAGGTGCACGCCGAACTGCTCCTCGGCCGAGCCGGGCGGCGGACCGTAGTTGTTGGCCAGGTCGAAGTGGGTGATCCCGGCATCGAAGGCGGCCCGCAGGGTGCGCTGCTGGCTCTCGAAGGAGAAGTCGTGGCCGAAGTTGTGCCACAGGCCCAAGCTCACTGCGGGCAGTCGCAGGCCGGAGCGCCCGACCCGTCGGTAGGTCATCGAGTCGTAACGGTCGGGATCAGGCAGGTAGGTCATGGCACCAGTCTCCCCCATCGACGCTGATGCCGTCCTCAGCCGACCGCCGTGGCTTCGATCTGGACCAGCAGGGCAGGGTTGGCCAGTTGGGGATGGATCGTCAGGGTGGCGGCCGGGCGCTGGGCCGGGTCAGGGTCCAGGAAGGCTCCGGCGGCCTCGGTGAAGCCGCGGATGTGGCTGTCGTCGGTGAGGTGGATGGTCAGGCTGACCACCGAGTCCCAGCCCATCTCTGCCTCGGCCAGCACGGCCGCGACGTTCTCCATGGCGATCGTGGTCTGGGCGACGATGTCCTCGCCGATGGTGCCGTCGGGGCGTACCCCGACCTGCCCGGCCACCACGACGAATCGTTCGGCCGAGGTCACCAGCATCCCCTGACTGTGAAAGGGGGAACGGCGGTCCCGTGGCGGGTTCAGCGGTGTCAGACGCATCTGGGCCAGACTACTCGGGCCGGTCGTGAAGGAGGCGATATCCGCTGCCGTTGTGCACCACCGGATGACAGACTGAGCGGGTGCTGCTGACGATCTCGACCACCCACGCCCCGGCGACCGACCTGGGGTACCTGTTGCACAAGCATCCCGATCGTGTGCAGCAGTTCGAGCAGCCCTTCGGTACGGCCACGGTGTGCTACCCCGAGGCCACGCCCGAGCGCTGCACGGCGGCCCTGGTGCTGGAGGTCGACCCGATCGCCCTCGCCCGAGGGCGTGGCCGCCGATCCCCGGATGCCAGCCTCGCCCAGTACATCAACGACCGCCCGTACGCGGTCTCGTCCCTGTTCGCCGTCGCGATGGCCGATGTGTTCTCCACTGCCCGGTCCGGGCGCTGCCGCAGCAAGCAGGAGCTCGCCGACTCAGCGATCGACCTGACGATCACGATCCCCGTCCTGCCCTGTCGCGGCGGCCCCGAGCTCGCCGAGAGGGTCTTCGCGCCCCTCGGTTGGCAGGTGCGCGCGGTGCCGATCGCGCTTGACGAGTCGCTGCCGGACTGGGGGAACTCCCGCTATGTCGAGCTCACCCTCACCGGCACCGTCCGGCTCGCCGATGCGCTGAACCAGCTCTACGTCCTGCTGCCGACCCTCGACGAGTCGAAGCACTACTGGCAGGGACCCGACGAGGTCGACAAGCTCTTCCGCTCCGCCGAGGGCTGGCTCGTCGAGCATCCCGAGCGGGAGCTGATCACCCGGCGCTATCTCGGTCACCGCGAGCTCACTCGCGACGCCCTGGCCAGGCTGGGCGAGTTGGCGGGTGTGGGCCCCTCGACGGAGCTCGGGGATCGGGAGGCTCCGGAGGGCGGGGATCGGACTCCGCTGAATGTGCTGCGACGCAAGGCCGTGCTGGCGGCGCTGCGGGATCTCGGTGCCCGATCGGTGGCCGACCTGGGCTGTGGTCCCGGTGCGCTGCTGGCGGAGTTGGTCCGCGATCCGCGGTTCACCAGGATCACCGGCGTCGACGTGTCCACCCGGGCACTGCAGCAGGCAGCGCGTCGGCTGCACACCGACGAGATGGACGATCATCAACGCGAGCGCGTCCAGTTGCTCCACGGCGCACTGACCTACTCCGACCCCCGGCTCGCCGGCCATGAGGCGGCCGTGCTGATGGAGGTCATCGAACACGTGGACCCGTCCCGACTCCCGGCCCTGGAGCGGGTCGTGTTCGGTGAGGCCAAACCCTCGGCAGTGATCGTCACCACCCCCAACAGCGAACACAACGTGCACTACGAAGGACTCGACGGCATGCGCCACCACGACCACCGTTTCGAGTGGGACCGCGCCACTTTCGCCGACTGGGCGGGC
>DVLP01000131.1 GCA_018715445.1 Candidatus Avipropionibacterium avicola
CGCCCCCAGATGAGCGAGGACAGCCGTTCCCGTTCGGTCGGGCCCACCCGGCCACCGTCCCAGGTCGCCATCAGCAGCTGTTGGCGGTCCTCGACGGCCTTCCACAGCATCATCGACAACATGATGTCGCCGGTGAGGTTGTCCTCCTTGCTCGACTGGACGGCCTGGTCGACCTCGTCGAGCTCGTCGCGCCGCAACCGCAGCCAGAGATCGAGCTGGTCGAGGTAGCGCCGCATCGCCATGACGTCGACCGGCTCGCCCAACTTGCCGGGCGCCGCGGGGGCGTGGTTGGTCTCGGGGGTGGTCATCGTCGGTCGGTCACCGTCCGTACTGGGACTTGGGCGGGGTGGCATCCCCGAGGGCGGGCTTGAGCCAGCGATCGTAGCTGGCCTGCCATTCGCCGTTGCCGCGCATGCGGTCCAGCTTGGCATTGATGAACTTCACCAGGTCGACCTGATCGGCGTTGACCCCGATGCCGTACGGCTCACTGCTGAAGGGCTCACCGTCGAGGATCTCGGCGTACGGGTCCTGGGCAGCCAGTCCGGCGAGCACGGTGTCGTCACCGGTGATGGCGTCGACCTGACCCTTCTGGAAACGGACCAGGCATCCGGTGTGGTCCACGGCGGCGACGATCTCGGCGTCGGGGACCTGCCGCTCGAAGTTGGTGATCGACGAGGTGCCGTTGGGGGCGCAGACCTTGCGGCCCTTCAGGTCGTCCAGGGAGGTCAGACCACTACCGGTGCGGACCAGGACCTTCTGACCGGCCTCGAAGTAGACCGCGGAGAAGGCGACCTCGTCCCACCGCTCACAGGTCATCGTGAAGGCCCGGATGACCACGTCGACCTCCTTGTCCTGCAGCACCGAGATCCGGTCCGCAGCGGTGATCACCCGCAGCTCGTAGCGGTCCGGCGTGCCGAACAGTGCCGTCGACAGCGCCTTGACCAGGTCGATGTCGAACCCTTCGATGGTCCCGGTCGACGGGTTGCGGGCGCCCAGCAGGTAGGTGTCGGCCGACACCGCGGCGACCAGGCGCCCCCGTTCACGGATGGCGCCCATCGTGGAGTCGTCGGGGATCTTGTCGGGGGCGACGAGCTTGCCGGGCTTGTACGACTGGGTCGCGTTGCTGCAGTCCTGGCTGGCGGCCGGCGGTCGTGACACCTCGGTGCTGGGGGCCGGGGACGGCAGCACTGGAGCACTGGGCGTGGGGCTGCAGGCCGCGACCACCCAGGCCAGGACCAGGATCCAGGCCAGCCGAACTGCCCTGGTCCTCACTGGTACTCCTTCAGTCGGGCCCGCAGGCCGACGGCCGAGAAGATGGCGGCGACGACCAGCGCGGGGACGCCGAGGAAGAGCAGGACCATCGGTCCGACCGCGAGTCGGTCGGCTTCCTGTCGGACCTGGTCGGCGCTGGCGTCGAGCATGGCGCTCGCCTCGTCGTCGAAGGCGTCGAAGGTGGCATTGGGGGAGTCGTCGTCGCCGCCGGTGGCGAACTCGACCGCATCCTCCCACTTGCCGTTCTCGTCGTTCTCGACGACGGTCTCGTGGGCCTCGACGTAGTTGGCCCACAGCTGGCGCAGGTTGCCGCCGCTGCCGGACAAGCCGTCCTCCACGTCCTGGCTGGCCCGTTTCCAGGCCTCCTCGTGGGAGGCGCCGGAGCCGTGGGCGATCAACCGCAGGCTCTCCTGGACCTTCGCCTCGTTCGCGGCGGCCCGCATCGCCCCGACGGTGGTGATGGTGTCGAGGTCCCCGGAACGGATGTCGTCGGAGACCGACCGGTTGTTGGCCAGCACCGCCATCCCGGCGACCAGGGTGACCAGTGCCAGGGCGGTCGCGACCAGCAACCCGACATTGATGACCCGACGGAAGCGGCGGGCAGTCCAGAACATGGCGACCACCAGGACCACCACGGCAGCGATCCCGATCAGCTCGAACCACGGATGGTTGTTGGCCTCGAGCTGGTCGTTGGCCCGTTGCTGGTTGACCGCGGCCAGTTCCTCGAGGATCGGCAGCGCCGCCGTCCTCAGCTCCGCGCTGGCCTCGGAGAGGTAGCCGGCCCCGACGGGATAGCCCTGACGGTTGTTGGCCCGGGCCTGCTCCATGTCGGCGGCGTAGCGCAGCACGGCACGGTTGAGCACGGAGAGGGACTCCCGGTCCTCCGGCTGGGCGGCGGCGGCCTCGGCGAGCAGCTGGGTGGTCTCCTCCAACGCCTCGTCGTAGGCCGAGCGTTGGTCGGCCGACTCCAGGCCGCCGACCAGGAAGGCATTGGTGGCCAACGAGTCAGCGCGCAGCAGATTCGCCCGGATCGACTGGATGCGGACCAGCTGGGCGGCGTCGTCGGCCGCCTCGGAGCCGGCCGTCGTGGCGTTCCACATCGTGGCCAGACTGGTCAGGGCGAAGACGGCGCAGGCAAGCACGGTCGCCAAGGTCCACAGCCGCAGGCTGCGGGGGGTCGAGCGTTGGGCCTGAGCAGCACCGGGCTTCGGGCTCGGCGGGGCGCCGGTCCGGGTGGGGGCGAGCGCACCGGTGCCGGGCCGCGGGGCGGTGCCGGGCCGGGGGCCGGTCGCCGTCGCCGGTGCGGGTCCGGTGGCGCTGGCCGACTGGCTCATCGGCCGTCCCCGTTGGTCGCGTCGGGCTCATCGGCCTCGTCGAGGCCGGTCCAGGCCCGGTCATCCTTGCCGGTGTCCCCGGCCCACCACTGCTGGGCCTCGTCCTGCTGTGGTTCGTCCGGCTGTGGTTCGTCTGGCTGGGGCTCGTCGGGCTCGAGCGGGTTCGCCTCGGCGGCCGCCTCGGGCTCGTCGACCGCAGCCACCTCTTCGTCGCCGTCCTGATCGTCCAGGTCCTCGGCGCGCAACTCCCGCAGGTCGGCCAGGGTTGGTTCGGCGACATCACGGAGGCGCCACGCGTGACGTCCGATCGCCGCCTCCAGGCAATTGCGGGCGAACCGGCCGTTGCCGAAGTTCTCGTCGCGCGGCGTGATGGCCAGGATCATCCGGAACCGCTTCTCGCAGTCGTCGGTGACGTCGTAGTCGGAATTCGTCGCGATCAGGCGGAAGATGTCGACCAGCTCGTCGTCGTCGTAGTCCTCGAAGCCGATCTCGGTACGGAAGCGGCTCGACAGGCCCGGGTTGTGGTCGATGAACTTCTTCATCGGTGCCGGATAGCCGGCCACGATCACGACCAGGTCGTCGCGCTTGTCCTCCATCTCCTTGACGAGGGTGTCGACCGCTTCCTGGCCGTACTGGTCGTCGGCACCGGAGAGGGCGTACGCCTCGTCGATGAACAGCACGCCACCGACCGCGGACTCCACGACCTCGGAGGTCTTGATCGCGGTCTGGCCGAGGTAACCGGCGACCAGCTCGGACCGGTCGACCTCGATCAGTTGTCCCTTGGACAGCAGGCCGAGCGCGCGGTAGATGCCCGACACCAGACGGGCCACGGTGGTCTTGCCGGTGCCCGGGTTGCCGGTGAAGATCAGGTGGCGCGTGATGGTGGGGCTCTTCAACCCGGCCTTGAGACGCAACTGCTCGACCTTGAGCACCGCCACCTGGCGATGGATCTCGCGCTTGACCCGCTCCAGCCCGATCAAGGCGTCCAACTCGGCCAGCAGGTCGTCCAGCGAGCGCGGCTCCTCCTCCGGCTCGGCTTCGGCCTCGGGGGTGGCGGGCTCACCGGTGGCCGGCTGGGTGGGTGCTGCTGCGGTCGGGGCAGATTCGGTCGGGGCAGCGGTGGTGGGCTGCGACGAAGCCGGCTGGGACGGCGTGGGTTGCGTCGGGGTGGATCCGGTCGGGGTGGGGGAGTCGGGTGCGTACGGATCACCCGGCGTGGGCAGACCGGAGAAGGCACCGGGGGCGTGGGGGTCGATGCCGGACAGGTCGAAGGGGTCCGACGAGGCGGGGGTCCCGGCCCCTGCGGAGCCGTCGTCCTCACGGCGACCGAAGAGGAAGGACGAGCCCATGGAGCGGATCCGCTCGGTCTGGGACTTCAACTGCTCGGTGTTCACCTGGTTCAGGAAGCGCAGCAGGGTCTCCGGCGCGGGGAGTCCGTCCTCGCCCGGGCGGGACTGCCCGGACCCGGTCCGGGCGTCATCAGCCTGGCCCGACGGCGCCGGGGCCGGCTCGGGGTCGGGCGGTGCGGTCGAGCGACGCTGGGCCGCGGCGGCGACCGAGGCATTGCCGACGGCCCGGGTCGAGTGCTCGCCCAGACCGGTGGCGGCCTGGCAGACCTCGGCCAGGGCGCTGCCGTAGTCGGCGGCATGGTCGGACCCGGTCACCACCAGTTCCGAGAGCAGCGTGGTCGGGGCCGAACGCCACCGCCGGCCCCGCTGGGCAGCGGCGAAGAAGTCCTCGGAGGACCGTCCGCCCCCGAGCTGGGTGCCCCAGTCGAGATAGGCCCCGCGGGCGGGCTCGGCGATCGTCGCCGCCAGGGCCTCCGCCTCGGCACGGGCCGCCTGTGAGTCCAGCCCGGCATCGGCCGCGACCCGCTCCAGGGCGGCGACGGCGTTGGCGAGGGTGGGGGTCGGATCGGTGGTCGAGGACATCAGCTCTCCAGATCGAGGATGCTGCGCGGCTTGGCAGCGGAGGGCGGGCTGGACGGGTCAGGGGTCGGC
>DVLP01000132.1 GCA_018715445.1 Candidatus Avipropionibacterium avicola
TCGCCCGGTCCGACTGCGCCGGCGCGGACTCGGTGTCCGCAGCAGACGGGGTCGGGTCGGGACAGGCTGGTGGAGCCGTGACCAACCGCTGCGGCGACGGTGTCGTGGCGGTGTCGGGCTTCGGCCCGGCCACGGTGACGTGGTCGTCGATCACTGCGGCGTCGATCAACTCCAGGCTGTCGGCCTCCTGGCGCAGGTGCAGGCTCACCCCGAAGGCATGTCCCTCGCGGTCCGGGACTCCCAGCAGGCTCACCTGGACCCCGTGGCTCTGGGCCTCCTCGACGGCCTCGGTCAGATCGTCGTCACCGGACAGCAGATACATCACGTCGATCGCGTTGTTGCGGGCATGGGTGACCAGGTCCAGGCCCATCCGGACGTCGACGCCCTTCTGGTCACCGTTGGGGGAGAGCCGACCGAGGCGCAACTTCACCCCGGGCAACATGCCGATCGTGGTCTGGGTGGCATCGGGAGCCGAACGCAGGCCGGCGCCCGAGTCGTACCAATTGGTCCGCAGCACCGTCAGCCCGCTCAACCGGGAGGCCTGGTCGGACAGGCCCCTGATCAGACCGGAGTAGTCAACCTTCACACTGGAACGCAAACTGGTGCCGGCCACGCGGGTGGCAGCCGCGTGCAGCAGATAGCCGGCATCGATGTAGAGGGCAGCGAGGGATCTCATTCGGCCACCCTACCCAGACTCAGCGCCCGCGCATCGCCTGTCGAGCGCCCCTCATCTGGCGTGGATTGGTGGGCATCGGACCCTTCGGCATCGGCAGTCGGGGCCGTACGGCGTCGAGCGCCCGCAGCCGCTGCTTGATCTCGGTGATCTCGTACGCCTGCAGCACTTTCGGCATCTTGCGGATGTGCTTCTCGAGGCGGTCCAGCGGGATCTGGCCCTCCTTGTCGCCCATCTGCAGGGTGACGACCTCGATCCGGTCGGTGATGCGTTGGTGCTTGCGGGCCTCGCTGTCCAACAGGTGCTTGGTACGGCCCGGCTCGCCCTCGCCGATCAGGATCAGACCACCGGGGCCGAGGGTGCGGTGCACCACGTCCATCTGCTTGTTCGCCGTGATGGCCGGAGCGCTGGTCCAGGTCTTGGGCAACATGTTGAGGGCGACCTCGGCCGAGCCCGGTTGCCCGGCGTAGCGCTTGTAGGTGGCCCGGCGGGCGCGCACGACCAGGACGATCATGGCCAGCAGGAGACCGACCATGATGCCGGTGAGCGGCAACATGATCCAGCGGCCGAGCAGGATGCCGGCCACCACACCGGCGATGATCGGCACGCCGACCGCGACCGCCGTGAGCCACACCAGGGCAGGGTCCTGCTCCTTGGTGAGCTTGAAGGCCTGGACGATCTGCTTGACCCGGCCCATGTCCTTGGGGTCGGTGGAGTTGCGCTTGCGTTCCTTCGCCGCCTTGCGCTCAGCCTTCAGCTTCGCCTCGGCATCGCGGCGGACCTGCTTCGGGTCGATCGTCTTGTCGCCAGCCATCGTCGTATGGGTCTTCTTCTGTCGTCGGGGTCAAGCGGATGCGGAGTCCACGGTACCGGCTTCGACCCGCGACTCGCAGGCCTGACGGTACAGCCGACCGGCCCGGTAGGACGAACGGACCAGCGGTCCGGACATCACGCCGGCGTAGCCGATCTGCTTGGCCTCGTCGGCCAGCTCGATGAACTCCTCGGGCTTCACCCACCGTTCGACCGGGTGGTGACGCGGGCTGGGGCGCAGGTACTGGGTGATCGTGATGATCTCGCAGCCCGCGTCGTGCAGCTCGCGCAGTGCCTGGGAGACCTCCTCGCGGGTCTCACCCATGCCCAGGATCAGGTTCGACTTGGTGACCAGGTCGGCCTCACGGCTCCAGGTCAACACCTGCAGGGAGCGGTCGTAGCGGAACCCGGGCCGGATCCGCTTGAAGATCCGCGGCACCGTCTCCACGTTGTGGGCGAAGACCTCCGGACGGGTGTCGAAGATCGGCTGCAGGTGCTGGCGGCGACCGGTGAAGTCGGGGGCCAACATCTCGACCCCGGTGTCGGGGTTCAGCTCATGGATCTTGCGGATGGTCTCGGCGTACAACCAGGAACCCTCGTCGGGCAGGTCGTCGCGGCAGACCCCGGTCACAGTGGCGTAGCGCAGGCCCATCTTCTGGACCGACTCGGCGACCCGCAGCGGCTCCTCGCGGTCGAACTCGGCCGGCTTGCCGGTGTCGATCTGGCAGAAGTCACAGCGGCGGGTGCACTGGTCGCCGCCGATCAGGAAGGTCGCCTCGCGGTCCTCCCAACACTCGAAGATGTTGGGACAGCCAGCCTCCTGGCAGACCGTGTGCAGATCCTCAGATTTCACCAGCTGCTGCAGGTCGCGATACTGCGGCCCCATCTTCGCGGTGGTCTTGATCCACGACGGCTTCTTCTCGATCGGGGTGGCGGAGTTGCGCACCTCCAACCGGAGCAACTTGCGTCCTTCTGGTGCGATGGTCACGACCCCAGCCTAGTTCATCGGTTCCAATCGGGTCCGGCGGCCTCAGCAGTACTCCGGGGGGAGCCCGTGGTGGTACCACGCCCACTCGTGGTCGAGGATGTAACGGGACAGGCGGTCATCGACCGTAGGTGTCCCGAACTCGGTCGACAGGACGTCGAGGAGGGCCTTGGCCATCGTCGGATCCGGCTCCGCAGCCGCATGCCATGCTGCCAGCATGCCGTTGGGCAACTCCAGTGCCTCGAGGGTCGCCGTCAGGTACTTGGGTCCGGCGAAGAGCACCCGACGGGAGGCCAGCACGGCCCGAGCGGCTGCGAATCGCAGGTGACCGGTCGCCCATTGGGCACCGAAGACGTCACCACGCCGGACCGCATCGGGGAGGAAGTACGACCCCTGGAGCCAGGCCTGCGCCAGGAAGCTGTCCACCCGCTGTTGCCACGGCACGGCCTCAAGGTCGAGCAGCGCGGCGAGGACGGTGTCGATGCCACCGTCGTGGTCCCACAGGACCCGGGCGGCGACGACGGAGGCACGGAGTGGCTCGTCTGCCTCCGTGACCGCCCGATCGAGCAGGTGACGACTGAGGTACTTCACGTCGAGGTAGCCGCCCGGCCACAGGTCGTCACACCGTACGACGTGGGCGGTACGCCCTGCCGCCAGGCGGCGGTCCAGCTCTCGGTCGGAGAGCACCAGGTACAGATCGATGTCGGAGTCGTCGCGCTCCTCTCCCCGTGCCACGGAGCCCACCAGGATCCCGGCGCGAGCCTGAGGGTCCTGCTGGGTGTCAGCCACCCAGCGGGCGAGCCCACGTTCGTGGTGTGCTCTCATCCCTTCACTGCCCCCGAGGTCATCCCGGCGACGATCTGTCGGTTGAAGAAGATGAACATCACCAGGGGCGGGATCGTGATCAGCAGGATGTCGGCGAAGAGCAGGTTCCACTGGTTGAGCGTCATCGACTGGAAGTTGTAGAGCGTCAACTGGACGGTGACGTTCTCATCGCCGGGCAGGAAGTACAGCGGGCCGACGAAGTCGTTGAACACGTTCACGGCCTGGACCACGATGACCGTGACCATCACCGGTCGGAGCAGCGGCAGGATCACGGTGAAGAACAGCCTCAGCGGGCCCGCTCCGTCGACGATCGCAGCTTCGTCGAGTTCGCGGGGGATGGTGCTGACGAAGGCGCGGAAGAGCAGGATGCAGAAGCTCAGCCCGAAGGTGGTCTCGACCAGGATCATGCCGAACATCGTCTTGAAGATGCCCAGACCCTGCAGGACCCAGATGGTGGGGACCACGGCCGGCGGCACGATGAGCCCTGCCATCACGAGGAAGTTGATCAACCCGTTCCAGCGCGACGACCGGCGTTGCAGGACGTAGCCGGCCATGGCCGAGATCAGGACCATCGCCGTCACGGACGAGACGGTCAGCGTGGTGCTGTTGATGAAGGCTCGCAGCACCACGAAGTCCCGTGTGGTGAGGACTTCGACCACGTTGTCGAGCAGCTTCCACTGCGTGGGCAGGCTGAAGGCGAAGTCTGCGGCCTCCGGCGCCGACTTCGACGCGGTCAGGAAGATGAAGCCGAACGGGACGAGGAAGACGGCGGTGGCCACGATCAGGGACACCAGCCCGACCACGAACTCCTTTGCGCGGTGGGGACTCATCGCTCGACCTCCCTGCGGTTGAACCACACCGACATCGGGACGACGATGAGCGAGACCACCAGGAAGAGCACCACGTTGCCGGCGGTCGACAGGCCGAAGAACCCGGCCTGGTACTGCTTGTAGATCACCGAGGCGATCACGTCACTGGTGAAGCCGGGCCCGCCCTTGGTCATGGCCCAGATCAGGTCGAAGGACCGCAGCCCACCGATCAACGACAACAGGATCACCGTGGTGGTCGCGGGCATGACCAGGGGCAAGGTGATGTGGCGGAAGTTCTGCCACCAACTGGCACCGTCCACCTTGGAGGCCTCGAAGTACTCCTGGGGGATGGCGACGATCCCTGCCATGTAGATCAGGGTCGCGATCCCCAGACCCTTCCAGACATCCACTGCCGCCACGGTCAACAGGGCCATGCGGGGATCGGTGAGCCATCCGGGACCGGCGACACCGACCGCGGCCAGCACCCCGTTCACCAGCCCGTGGAAGGGGTCCAACAAGACCTTGAAGGTGATCCCGACGCCGATCGTGGAGACCAGCACCGGAAAGAAGATCACCGAACGCAGGAAGTTGCGGCCGAACATCCTGCCGGTCAGCACCAGGCCGAGGAGCAGGCCGAGCACCACCTTCGAACCCGAGGTGACGAAGCCGTAGATGAAGGTGTTGATGAACCCCTGGACCAACATGGGCTCCGAGAAGAACTGGACGAAGTTGTCCAGTCCGATGAACTCGGCCTCGAACAGGGTCCACCGGGTCAGGCTGAACCAGAACGAGGCGCCGGTCGGCACGGCGAAGAGCACCACGTAGAGCACTGCGGCCGGGAGGTGGAACCACAGCGGATAGACGCGGTCGCGGTGCCAGCGCCGCGTCCCGATGGCCATCGATGCCCTCACCAGCCGGGAAGGCCGAGTTGCTGGGCCTGCTTCTTGACGTCCTCGTCGTACAGCTCGGCGCCCTCGGCACCGCTGCGGATGCCGCGACCGACCTCGACGGTGATGTTGGGCAGGCCGGGACCCTTGACCGGCGACAGGAACTCCAGGGCTGGCGCCGTCATGCCGTCCTGGACGTAGGTGTCGATGTCGGTGACCATGGCCGGCACGTCGGTGGGCAGCGAACAGGCCTGGTTGGCGAACGGGCCGGTGACGGTCGCGTGCTCCAGCTGGATCTCACATCCGGTCGGTGACTGGGAGAACGCGATCAGCTGCTTGGCGGCCTCGAGCTTGTCTCCGGTGGCCGACTGTGGGATGTAGAAGGAGTTCGGCAGCCACAGCGTGAGGCGGGTGTCAGCGGCGTCCTGTGCCGGGATGGCGAAGATCCCGATGTCGTCGACCTGGTCGGGGTAGTTCTGCTGGAGGGCCGTCAGGGGTCCCGAGTGCATCGGATAGTGCACCCCGTCCCCGTTGGCGAGCATCTTGACCCCGGCGTCGTACTGGGCGGCGGGGGCGTCCTCGTTGTAGAACCCTTCCTTGGCGGTCTCCTCCTGGTTGAGGAACCCCTGCAGCGCCGGCTGATCGGCGTACTTGCGCTTGTTGGCGGTGTACTCCTCGGCCCACTGCGGGTCCTGGGCCATCACATTGGCGAAGTCCGCCAGTACGAACAGCTGTGCGGTCCAGTCGGTGCCGAAGGTCTGGATGATCGCAGTCTTGCCCGCAGCCTTGATCTTCTGGTTGTTCTCGGTGAACTCGTCCCACGACATCGGGATCGACAGGCCGAGCTCGTCGTAGACCTTGCGGTTGTAGAGCACGCCGCCGCCCATCGTCGTACCGATCGGGGCTCCGTACAGTCCCTGATCAGTGCTCACGGTCGGCTTGTAGTCCTCGGTGAGGTCGCCCACCCACTCCTGGTCGGACAGGTCGACCAACTGGGTGTCGGGGCTGAGTGCCTGCAGCAGGGAACCTGAGTTGTAGTTGAACACCTCCGGCATTTCGCCCGTGCTCAGTTTGGTCTTGGTGAGGTTGTCGCCCTCGGTCCCACCCGGTTGGGTCTCGATCTTGATCTCGATGTCAGGGTTCTGGGCCGTGAACGCCTTGGCCAGCGCCTCCTGGTACGCGGTCTGGCCGTCGCCGGAGACCGGGACCAACATGCGCAGGGACAGTTTGTCGCTGCTGCCTCCGCCGCCGATCGAGCCGACCGAACAGCCGGCAACGATGGTCGTCACCGCTCCTGCTCCCGCCATGGTGAGCAGCTCTCTGCGTTTCATCGGTTGTACCTCCTTGTATCACCGGATGTGCCTGGATCGTGGCGGAGCCTCGGTGCGCCGTCACCACGGGACCCGGCCCGGCACCCGGGCCCCGACTGTGGTGGTCAGGGGGCTGCCACGCTGACCTCGGTGTGGCCGCTGACCGCGGTGGTCGTGCCGTCGGGGGCGTGGAAGGTGCCGCTGACGCCGTCGGGCAGGTCGATCGTGACGTGCAACTGGTCGTCGAGCTGCCAGCTGACCGAGATCGGTCCCTGGCGGGACTCGAGTGAGGTGGTCGCCGAGGTGATCCCACCGCCGGGCCGAGGCGCGATCGTCACCGAGCGGTAGCCGGGCTCGGCCGGGACCAGGCCGCCCACCACCCGGTGCAAGAAGTCGGCGATGGCGCCGAAGGCGTAGTGGTTGAAGCTGGTCATCTGGCCCGGGTTGATCGAGCCGTCGGGCAACATCGAGTCCCAGCGTTCCCAGATCGTGGTGGCCCCCATGGTCACCGGATAGAGCCACGACGGGCAGGACTTCTCGGTGAGCAGGGCGTACGCCTCGTCCAGGTGACCGGTGTCGGCCAGGGCATCGCAGACGAAGGGCGTGCCGGCGAAGCCGGTGGCGACACGGAACTGGTTTTCCCGGGCGAGCTCGGCTAGCCGGTTGCCGGCGGCAGTGCGGTCGGCCTCGTCCAGCAGGTCGAAGGCGATGGCCAACGCATAGACCGTCGGGCAGTCAGTGGTCACCACGCCGTCGTGCACGTAGTGCTGGTTGAAGGCCGTGCGCAGCTCGTCGGCGAACCGGGCGAAGCCTGCCGCCTGCTCGGTCTCGCCCAGGACCGTGGCGGCATCGGCAGCGATCCGTGCGCTGCGGTGGGCGCAGGCGGTGGCCACCACGCCCGGATCGGCCTTGGCCTTGAAGGGGTCCTCCGGCGGTGCGGTCGGGTCGAGCCAGTCGCCGTACTGGAAGCCGGTGTCCCACAGCCCGGTGGGGGACAGGACGCTGCGGATCCGATCCAGGTGGGCTGCCATGCTCGGCAGGGACTCCCGCAGCACGGTGGGGTCGCCGTAGGCGGTCCAGACCGCCCACGGCACCCAACAGGCGGCATCGCTCCACAGGCAGGTGACCTCAGAGGGACGCCCCTCTCGACGCTCGAACTTCAACACGTCGGGCACCACGTGCGGGACGACGCCGTCGCCGATCTCCTGCTCGACCGCCAGGTCGGCCAGCCAGTCCCGCAGGAAGGTCTCCACGTCGTAGTTGAAGACGGCGGTGGTGGCGAAGGCGGAGAGGTCACCGGTCCAGCCGAGGCGCTCGTCACGTTGGGGACAGTCGGTCGGGACGTCGAGGAAGTTGCCCCGCTGGCCCCAGACGACATTGCGGTGCAGCTGGTTCACCAGCTCGTCGGAGCACTCGAAGTGACCGATCCGCTCCATCTTGGAGTGGACGACGACCGCCTCCAGGGCCTCGGGGGTGAGGTCCTCGATGCCCTCGACCTCGGCGTAGCGGAACCCGTGGAAGGTCATGGTGGGCTCGAAGACGTCGTCACCGCCGGAGCAGATGAAGGTGTCGGTGGCCTTCGCCGAGCGCAACGGCCGCGTGCCGAGCTCCTCGTGCTCGAGCACCTCGGCGTGCCGCACGGTGATGCTCTGCCCGGACTCACCGTGATGGCGAAGCCGTACCCAGCCGACCAGGTTCTGGCCGAAGTCGACCAGCGTACGTCCACTCGGGCTCTGCCAGATCTTCTGTGGTGACAGGGATTCGTGGCGGACGACGGGCGGACCGATCGGCGCGGCCAGGCGTGACCGGTCGAACTCGACGGCATGCACGCCGGACCAGGTGATCTCCGGGGACGGGTCGGTGCTGGACCAGCCCTGTGAGGGAATCCGGGCATCGATCACCTGACCGTCGTAGAGCTGGTTCTCCCGGGTGGGGGCCGCTGCACTCTGCCAGGTCTCGTCGGTGGTGACGCTCTGCTGGGTGCCGTCGGCCCAGGTGATCGTCAGCACGGCGATCACCCCGGGCTCGTCGGCGTAGTAGTGGCTGTTGCCCGCGAAGGCGAGGCGACCTGCGGCCCACCCGTTGCCCAGGCGCACACCCAGCACCGATTCGTCACGGAGCAGGGCCGTCACGTCATGGCTGCGGTAGCGGAGGCGTCGCTCGTAGCTCGACCACCCGGGGGCGAGCACCTCATCACTGACCGGGGTGGCGTTGATCTCGGCCTCGTACACCCCGAGGGCGGTGATGTGCAGCTGCGCCGAGGCGACCTCGGTTGCGGGTCGATCGAGGGCGAAGCTCGTCCGGAGCAGCGCGGCACGGTCATCACCTCCGT
>DVLP01000010.1 GCA_018715445.1 Candidatus Avipropionibacterium avicola
GTGGTGGCCGGGGCCAAACGACCGGAGTCGGTCGGCGATCCCGTACGGCTGCGCGGTGCGGTCGTCGGCGTCGGCGACGGGATCTATGTCGAGCCGAAGATCGCCCATGGCGGCACCAAGGACTTCGATGCCGGGCGCCAGGTCGCGATCATCCTCGACGAGGGCCCGACGGTCGTGCTCACCAGCAAGAGGGTGCAGCCGATCAGCAGCCAACAGCTGGTCAACGTGGGTCTCGATCCGTCCGACTTCGCGGTGATCACCGCCAAGGGCGTGAACGGCCCACGGGCCGGCTACCGCGACATCTGTGGCGAATTCATCGAGGCCGACACCCCGGGGATCACCCGATCCTCGGTGACCGGCTTCGACTACCTGCACCGCCGACGCCCGATGTATCCGTACGAGCCGGGGACCACCTACCCCTGAGCGATCCCGAGCTCGTCGCGGGGTCAGCCCGCCAGCGCTCGCAAGGCGGCAGCGTGTCCGCGCAGGTAGTGACCGGGGTCGTCGGGGTAGTCCACCAGGGTGAGCGATTCGATCCCCAGCAGCGATTCCACGCTCTCGCGACCGTCGCGTTCGGCGAGCGCGGTGAACACCCGCAGGTCGTCGAGGGCCTCACGGAACACCCGGAACCGGATCGAGGCCCACGGCTGACCGCCCGTGCCCGGATAGACGATGAAGGCGTCGCCGGCCTGGAAGCCGTTGCCCGAGGAGGGGTCCAGGAACGGGTTCAGCGGGCGGCGGGAGAGCTGGGTGTTCCAGAAGTTGAAGCCCCAGTGCAGGAATCCGGAGGCCTGGTAGTGGAACAGCTGCTGGCCGAGCACCCGGTTGCGGTAGGACGGCATCGCAATGAAGCGGTTGGACACCCCCTGGGACTGGCTCGTGCAGTAGTAGAGCCACGGCCGCTCCAGACCGGCATCGACGAACGGCTGGGCGTGGTCGGTCGAGACGATGGGCGGATCGATCAGCCCCTCCGACCACAGGCTCAGATCCGACAGGGCGTCGGTGACCGTGGCATCACCGAGCAGGGATGCGACCGCCTCCTTGAGCTTGCCGTACCGCTCGGCGTGCTCGGCGTGCGGCTCGTCGGTGAGGTGCCAGAAGACCGGCCCGCCCCAGTGCTCGTCGAGGCAGGCCTGCACGGCGGGCAGGTACGCGGCCAGGAATCCCAGGTACTCCTCGCCCAGTGAATCGGTGTGCCATCCGAACAACAGCTGCCCGGTCCGGTCGACGATGTTGGGTGCCGAGGTACCGCCCCACTGGCTGAACAGGTGGGCCATCTCCAGCTCCCGCACGCCGATCCGTCGACACATCTGCAACCACGCCTCCAGGCGGGTCATGTCGAACGACCATCCGTCGTCGGTGCGCTCGATGCCGACCAGGGACACGTCGAGGCGCCGGGTGCCGATGGCGGTGTCCAACGGAGGGGTGTGGATCGGGGTGAGTAGTGAGGTCGACCCGGACTCCACCGCAGCACGCGCGAACCGCTCGATCAGCTCCCAGCCGTACGGCGAGTACGGCTCGACCCCGTAGTGCTGGGCCAGGCCGTCGACGTGGAACCACTGGGCGCAGATGATCGGTGAGTCGTCGAGCTCGACGTCGAGCACCGTCACCGGCACGGTGACCGAGCCGATCGGCTCCCCGGTGTGCTCACAGTGCAGCTCGACCCGGACCTCGACCTCGCCGAGCGCCTCGGTGGCACGGACGGTGAACCACAGGGCACGCCACTGCAGTTGGGCCAACGCGAGCCCCTCACCCTCGGCCAGGGGACGCAACACGTCCGGCAGCAGAGCGGGGCCGGTGTGGTCGTACCGCTCGTCGCGCCGGGTCGAGGCGGTGAGCGGGCAGGGGACCAGGTCGACCGCATGGGTGGTGACCTCCAGTCCCTCCGGAGCGCTCACCCGTGCCACGGCGCCCCCGACATGGCCGGGGCTCCAGCCCGGTCGTGGCTGGAGCGCGATCTGGAACGAGGCGATGTCGGCCTTGGGCATCACCAGCTCACCCAGGGCGTGGGGTCGAGGCTCCTCGACGCCGTAGACCTTTTCCAAGGAGTCACACAGGACCACCCGGTGGCCGGTCAACTCCTCGATCGTGGCGGATGCGCGGTCAGGGGCAACGGTCATGTCGGGCGACACCTTCGGACTCGGACGGACTCGGTTCGTCCAAGCCTTGCAGGTGCGCCGCTGCGTCGCACACCGGGGTCGCGCCGATTGCGGTCGCCGGCGCGTCCCCAGGTGCTACTGATGGGGTGCTGCTCATTTGGGCATCTGGTCATACACCTTCTGGTGGATGTCGAGGTAGGGCTGCAGGTTCATGGCCTGGAACTCGTCGACATAGCGTTGCCAGTCGGCATCGTTGTTGGGGTCGAGCTCGCCGAGCGAGAACTTGGCCAGGCTGGACTTGATCGTCGAGTTGATGGCCACGGCCGTGTCGGCGACCAGAGCCGAGTCCTCGTCCGGGAAGATCAGGCGAGGCAGCTGCATCTCCTTGGGCTCGGCGAACTCCTCGTAGGCCTTGCCCGCCTCGTACAGACCGGCCTCGAAGGTGGGTTGCTTCGGGTCGACGCGCTCACCGAGGCGGAAGTCCGACGAGCGGTACATCACCCCGTACTGACTCCACGACTGGCCTGCCGGGGCGGGCCACACGTCGGTGTAGTAGAGCGCCTGCTTGCCGTTGATGCCCACATCGCCTTCCTTGGCGAAGAAGGCGTTCTCGTCCAGGACCCCGGAGTAGCTCCACAGCGTGGCCTCGAGGTCCATCAGGTAGTCGACCCACTGCACCAGGAGCTCGGGACTGGAGCACTGAGTGGTGATCTGCAGCCCGTCGGTGGTGTAGCCGTAGTGGTCCCAGCGGGCGTACTGCACACCCTCGGGCCCCTTCAGCGGGGGGACGGCGACGTAGTCGCGCCACGGCTCGTCCAGACCGAGGTTGATCGGGTTGAAGAAGGTGCCCCACCAGTAGGCCCGGGTGAACCCGACCAGTCCCTTGTTGCCGTTCTGCTGCAGCTCGGCGTCCTTCATCTGGAAGGTGGCCCGGGTGAGGGTGCCGTCCTGGCCGAGCTGGTGGAGGTACTTCAGGCCCTCGCGCCACTCGGGCAGGGTGGGCACGAACTGCACCTTGCCCGCGTCGAGCCGCATCCAGCCGCCGTTGGCGCCGCCTGCCCCCAGTTGGTCGCCTCCGGGGTTGTACAGGAAGGCGTTCATGAAGAACGTGTCCATGGGCTGCGACTCCGAGGAGGCGAAGGGCATGAAGCCGCTCTCCCCGGACGGGTTGGAACCCTTGAACTCCAAGAGGACCTCGCGCAGTTCCTCGGTGGTGGTCGGCATGTCCATGCCGACCTTGTCGAGGTACTTCTGCGACACCCAGGCACGGCCCGGGCTGCTGCGACAGTGGTAGCAGTCGTTCACCCCGAGCATGGTGTAGAGATTGCCGTCGGCGCTGGCCCGCAGATTGCGGAGATCGGGGTAGTCGGCCATGGCCTGCTTGGTCATGGGCGAATAGGTCTCGATGTAGTCGTCCAGCGCCACGAAGAGCCCCTGCTGCCCGTAGAGGGACAGCTGGGCCGAGGTGAACGGGATGCCGAGGAAGGCATCGGGGAGGTCGCCGCCACTGAGCATGGCGTTGATCTTGGTCATGTCGATCGTGCCGTCGGTGCTGCGGACCAGGACCGGGATGAACTCGATCTTCAGTCCGGTGCGGCGCTCCATCTCGGCCGTGGCCTTGTTCTTGGCCCAGTCACCCACCACTTGTGCATCCTGGGCCACCACCACACGGAAGGTCTGCGAGCCGTCGCTGAAGGGTTCGCGGTCGTAGGCGCGCGGCCCGATGTAGCCCTCGGGATAGAGGATGTCCGTGCGTGGCTCGGGCAGCTGGATGGGGTCGACGTTGTCGATGCCCTTGGGGCCGCTGTCGCCGCCGGCGCCGGCATCGGGCTGGCAGGCGCTGAGCAGTCCGCCGGTGGCCAGGGCGGCGACGCCCGTGGCAGATCCGGCCAACAGCCGACGGCGGGTCAAGGTGATGCTGTCGTTGGTCATGGTTCTCCTCTGTGAGTCTCATTGACGCCGTGGTGTTCCCGGAGGGGACCGCTGGGTTGACCAGAGTCTGACACAGATGTCATCGGATGTGTAGGCCTCTGAGGGCAGCTATT
>DVLP01000133.1 GCA_018715445.1 Candidatus Avipropionibacterium avicola
TGGGCCTGGAGGTGGAGCTCAACCTGGTCGATGCCGAGCTGCAACCGGCGATGAACAATGCTGCGGTCCTGGAGGCGATCGCCGACCCGACGTTCGTCCCGGAGCTCGGCCGGTTCAACATCGAGATCAACGTGCCGCCCCGGCGCCTGACCGAGGGCGTGCTGTCCGGTTTCGAGACCGAGGTCCGCCAGCGGCTGAACCATGCGGTGGAGCGGATGGCCGCGGTCGACACCGACCTCGCGCTGATCGGGATCCTGCCGACCCTGACGCCCGGGCACGTCACGGCGGCGGCGCTGTCGGAGAACCCGCGCTACGGGCTGTTGGACTCGCAGATCCTGGCGGCCCGGGGCGAGGACATCGAGATCAACATCGACGGGGTCGAGCAGTTGCGGATGACGACCGACACGATCATGCCGGAGGCGGCCTGCACCTCGACCCAGATCCACCTCCAGGTCAGCCCGGGCGACTTCGCCGGCTACTGGAACGCCTCCCAGGCGATCGCGGGGGTGGAGGTGGCGGTCGGGGCGAACTCGCCGTACCTGTTCGGCACGTTGCTGTGCGCCGAGTCACGGATCCCGCTGTTCCAGCAGGCGACCGACACCCGTCCCGAGGAGTTGAAGGTCCAGGGGGTACGGCCCCGGGTCTGGTTCGGCGAGCGCTGGATCACCTCGATCTTCGACCTCTTCGAGGAGAACTCGCGCTACTTCACCGCGCTGCTGCCGATCGTGGACGACGAGGATCCGGCCGAGGTGCTGGAGGACGGTGGCGTGCCGGAGCTGGCCGAGCTGGTGCTGCACAACGGCACGATCTATCGCTGGAACCGGCCGATCTACGCGGTCACCGACGGCCGTCCCCACCTGCGGGTGGAGAACCGGGTGCTGCCCGGCGGTCCGACCGTGGTCGACACGATGGCCTCGGTCGCCTTCCACGCCGGTCTGGTGCGGGCGCTGGCGAGCCAGGACCGTGCCGTCTGGTCCCAGATGTCGTACTCGGCGGCCAAGGAGAACTTCGACGCCGGCGTGGCACGGGGCCTGCAGACGCGGGTGTACTGGCCCGGGGTCGGGATGGTGCCGGTGACCGAGCTGGTGGTGCGCAAACTGTTGCCGATGGCCGCCGACGGGTTGGCCGAGTGGGGCGTCCCCGCCGACGAGGCGGGCCGCTACCTCGACATCATCGAGCAGCGGTGCCTGCGTGGGCGCAACGGTGCGACATGGCAGACTGCCCATGTCGGCGCCCGCGAGTCCCGCGGCGCTTCCCGTGCCGACGCGCTCCCGGCGATGCTGGGGGAGTACCTGCAACGTATGCACAGCAATGAACCCGTTCACACGTGGGAGGTCTGAGATGTCGGTGATCGTCGTGGGGTATTCGGCCAAGCCGGAGGGAACCGCAGCACTGGACAAGGCGATCGACGCCGCCCGGCTGCTGGGACACCAACTGGTGGTCGTGCACACCCTGGAGACCACCGATGAGGTGAGCCAGCTCGCCCAGACCCTGGCCCAGACCGGGATCGAGCACCAGGTCCGCGCCGCCCGGGACCCGCACGATCCGGCCGAGGACGTGCTGGCCACCGCGGAGCGCACCGATGCCTCGTTCATCGTGCTCGGGCTGCGGCAGCGGTCCCCGGTCGGCAAGCTGCTGCTCGGCAGCAATGCCCAACGGGTCCTGTTGGACGCTGCGTGTCCGGTGCTGGCGGTCAAGGCGCCCAACCCCCCACGCTGATCGACCGCGCTGATCCACTGCGCTGGCCCACCACTCAGGGTGGGCTCACTGCGACCCATTTGGGCGACGTGGCAGAATACGTTCGTGCGCAACGCTTGACAGCCAGTGGGCGGTGCCATGCCCTCGTCAGGTACGTCACTCGGAAGGTTCTTCGTGCCAACTCCGCATTCCTCCGCCGACCCGGTCGTTGCGGCTGCATCGACCAGCGCTGCACGGGTGACCGAGTCGGCGCCCCCGACCAAGGCCACGACGTCGTCGGCCAAGAAGGCGCCTGCCAAGAAGGCCGCCGCCAAGAAGGCCCCGGCGAAGAAGGCTCCGGCGAAGAAGGCGCCCGCCAAGAAGGCCCCGGCTGAGAAGGCCTCGGCTGAGAAGGCTCCGGCGAAGAAGACCGCGGCGAAGAAGGCTCCGGCCAGCAAGGCTGCGGCGAAGAAGGCCCCCGCCGCCAAGTCGACGCCGGCCAAGAAGGCTGCCGCGAAGAAGGCCGCCGGCAAGAAGGCTGCGGCACAGCCTGCGGTGACCACCACCGAGGTGACCGCGACGCTCGAGGGCGACGAGGTCGTGCTGACCGTCGGAGGCAACAAGCGCAGCCTCGACGAGGTCGACGAGTCGAACTTCAACGAGAAGTCCGAGGCCAAGCTCGAGAAGGAGCTGGTCGAGGAGGCCGGTGGCTTCAGCCTGTCCGATGCCGATGACGCCGACGAGCCCGAGCAGCAGGTGATGGCGGCCGGTGCGACGGCTGACCCGGTCAAGGACTATCTGAAGCAGATCGGCAAGGTGGCCCTGCTGAACGCCGCCCAGGAGGTCGAGCTCGCCAAGCGGATCGAGGCCGGCCTGTTCGCCGACGAGCAGCTCAACGACTCCGGCGTCAAGATCAAGCCCTCCCAGCTCGAGGACTTCGAGTGGATCGCCGACGACGGCCGCAAGGCCAAGAACCACCTCCTCGAGGCGAACCTGCGCCTGGTCGTCTCGTTGGCCAAGCGCTACACCGGCCGCGGCATGCTCTTCCTCGACCTGATCCAGGAGGGCAACCTCGGTCTGATCCGTGCGGTCGAGAAGTTCGACTACACCAAGGGCTACAAGTTCTCCACCTATGCGACCTGGTGGATCAAGCAGGCCATCACCCGTGCCATGGCCGACCAGGCCCGCACCATCCGCATCCCGGTCCACATGGTCGAGGTCATCAACAAGCTGGCCCGCGTCCAGCGACAGATGCTGCAGGACCTCGGTCGCGAGCCCACGCCCGAGGAGCTCGCCGCCGAACTCGACATGACCCCGGAGAAGGTCGTCGAGGTCCAGAAGTACGGCCGCGAGCCGATCTCCCTGCACACCCCGCTGGGCGAGG
>DVLP01000001.1 GCA_018715445.1 Candidatus Avipropionibacterium avicola
CTCGCCCCCCACGCCTCGCAGGCCGAGGCCGAGGCGCAGTTCCCGCGTGAACTGTTCCGGATGCTCGGGGAGTCGGGCATGTTGGCGATGCCGTACCCGAACCGCTGGGGTGGCCTGGACCAGCCGTACGAGGTCTACCTCCAGGCCTTGGAGGAGATCGCGAGCGCCTGGATGAGCGTCGCGGTGGGGGTGTCGGTGCACGTGATGACCTGTCTGGCGGTCATCGAGCACGGCACCGAGGAACAACGCGATGCGCTGCTGCCGGACATGCTGGGCGGCCAACTGCTCGGGGCCTATGCGCTCTCCGAGGCCGAGGCCGGGTCCGACATCGCCTCGATGACCACCCGGGCCGAGCGTTGCGACGACGGTTACGTGCTGCACGGGACGAAGTCGTGGACCACCCACGCCGGCCAGGCCGACTACTACACGACCTTCGTCCGCACCGATGACGACCGCAGCCTGCCGGTCTCGTGCTTCGTCGTGCCCGCCGACAGTCCGGGCCTGCAGGTCGGCACCCCAGAACTCAAGATGGGCATGAATGCCTCTCCGACTGCTGACGTCCACTTCGACGGCGTACGGGTCGGTGCGGACCGACTGATCGGGCCCCGGGGCCACGGCCTGCGGATCGCCCTGGGGTCACTCGACTCCGGACGGCTCGGGATCGCCGCCTGTGCCACGGGGCTGGCCCAGGCCGCGCTCGACCTGGCCGTGTCGTACGCCCGGGAACGTGAACAGTTCGGCCGGGCGATCGCCGAGTTCCAGGGGGTGCAGTTCCTGTTGGCCGACATGGCCGCCGCGGTCGACCGGGCTCGTGCCACCTACCTCCATGCGGCCCGTCTGAAGGATGCCGGGCGTCCGTACGCCCGGGCGGCGGCGGTCGCCAAGCTGACGGCGACCGATGCCGCGATGCAGGTCACCGAGGATGCGGTCCAGGTGCTCGGTGGCTCCGGCTACACCCGCGACTTCCCCGCCGAGCGCTACATGCGCGAGGCGAAGGTGACCCAGATCTTCGAGGGGACCAACCAGATCCAGCGGATCGTGATCGCTCGACAACTGATCGGATCGCAGGTGCGCTCCGGACTGGCGACCAGGAGGAAGTGACATGGAGCTCGGTGCCGATGACGTCGTGCTGGTCAGTGGGGGTGGCTCCGGGATGGGGGAGGCGACCGCCCGCGGGTTCGCCGAGGCCGGGGCTCGTGTGGTCGTGCTCGACCTGCCGGACTCCCCCGGGGCGGCGGTGGCCGACGCGATCGGGGCACGGTTCTGTCCGGGCGACGTGCGCGACGCCGACCAGGTGGGCGAAGCCGTACGGACCGCGGCAGGCCTGGGGTCGTTGCGGGTGGCGGTCTGCTGTGCCGGGGTGGCGACCCCCGGTCGGATCCTGGGCAAGCGTGGCGTGTTGGGGCTGGAGGCCTACCGGTCGGTGGTCGAGATCAACCTGGTCGGCACCTTCAACGTGCTGCGGCTGGCCGCCGAGGCCATGGCCGACAATGCGCCGAGCGACGGTGACCGGGGCCTGGTCGTGATGACCGCCTCGATCGCTGCCTACGAAGGACAGATCGGCCAGGCGGCGTACGCCTCGAGCAAGGGTGGGATCGTCGGGCTGACCCTGCCGGCAGCGCGTGACCTGGCCCAGCACGGGATCCGGGTGATGACGATCGCCCCGGGCATCGTCGACACCCCGATGATGGCTGGACTGCCGGACGAGACCCGAGCATCGCTGGCCGAGGGCGTACCCCATCCGGCCCGACTCGCTGCGCCCGAGGAGTATGCGTTGCTGGTCCGTCAGATCGTGGCGAACCCGTACCTGAACGGGGAGGTCGTCCGACTCGACGGCGCGCTGCGGATGGGCCCGCGTTGACCCGTCACCGACTCCGATCCGGACAGATGCCTGCAAGCGATTGCACCGGGATGAGGATTGTGGAAAGGTGCAAGGTGGACCCTTGAGGCCGCCTCGGGGGACGAATGACGACGAGAGTGCGCTCGCAGTGGCGCGCTCCGACACACGTGAGGTGAAGGAACCTTGGCAACGGACAAGATCAGCGTCGGCATCCTCGGGCTGGGACGCAGCGGATGGGGCATCCACGCAAAGGGCTTGGAGGACCTGCCGGAGCAGTTCACCGTGGCCGCCGTGGCCGATCCGATGCCGGAGCGTCAGCAGGAGGCCCGCGAGAAGTTCGGGTGCGAGACCTACGACACCCCCGAGCAGCTGATCGCCGAGTCCGACGTCGAGCTGGTGACGATCGCGACCCCGTCGCACACCCACGCCGCGCTGGCCCAGCAGGCCCTGGCCGCCGGCAAGCACGTGGTGGTCGAGAAGCCGATGGCCGGATCGGTAGCCGAGATCGACGAGTTGATCGCCGCCTCGGAGAAGTCCGGGACCATCATCACCGCCTTCCAGAACCAGCGTCTGGACCCGTCCTTCCTTGCTGTCAAGGATGTCTTCGACTCCGGCCGCATCGGTGAGCCCGTGCTGATCCGTCGCACCGTGCACCGCTTCCAGCGACGCAACGACTGGCAGACCCTGCGCGGTCACGGCGGCGGCGAGCTGCCCAACACCGCCCTGCACTTCCTGGACCAGCTGCTCACCCTGGTCCCGGTCGAGATGCCCGTCGAGCTGCTGGCCGACCTGCGTCAGCTGAACTCCGCCGGCGACGCCGAGGACCACGTGAAGCTGACCATCCGCCCCGAGTCCGGCCCGGTGCTGGACCTCGAGTCGAGCATGGTCGTGGCCGCTCCCCAGGAGTCCTGGTTCGTCGTCGGCACCAAGGGCACCATCAGCGGTACGCCGGGTGAGCTGACCGTGAAGTGGACCGACCTGGACGCGCTGCCCGACCTCGAGGCCAACCCGAACACCCCCGAGGGCCGGGCCTACGGCAACGGCGAGACCTACGAGTGGCAGACCGAGACCATCGACGTGCCCTCGCCGAACCAGCGGACCCAGGGCTACTACTCGAAGCTGTACGACACCATCCGCAACGGTGCCGAGCTCTTCGTGACCCCGGCCAGCGTGCGCCGGGTCGCCGAGGTCGTGGACCGGGCCCGCGCCCAGTCCAACTTCGCCTGAGGCGCCCCGCCCCAGACCCTCGGATCCACGCCCTCTGTGCTGATCCACACACGCTGCAGCGTGCGTGGATGGGTGCAGGGGGCGTGGATTGCGTTTCGGGGTGGGACGGGCCGCTGGGACGCCGCCGTACGATGGTGACGACACCGAGGAGGCGGTGGCCGTGGCACCTCGACGTGGTCCTGCGTCGGCGCCGCTGTGGCCGTACGTCACGGCAGGTCTGGTCACCGCGCCCGTCGTGCTCGGGGTCGCCGAGCTGGTCTCGGTGCTCTTCTCCCCGGCGTCCTCACCGCTGGTCGCGGTCGGCGCTGCGTTCATCGACATCACTCCTGCCTGGCTGAAGGACCTGGCGATCGGGCTGTTCGCCACGGCGGACAAGGCCGTGCTCGTCATCGCCATGGTCGTGGTGACCGCCGCGATCGCTGCCGGGATCGGAGTGCTGGCGCGCTGGCGGCTGGTCGCCGCCCTGGCGCTGTGTGCCGTGATCGCCGTCGGCCTGTGCGTGGTGGTGCTGTCGCGGGCCGACACCGACGGCACCGACCTCCTGCCCACCGTCCTGGGTGCGGTGATCGGTCTCGCGACGCTGCGCTGGTTGGTCGGGCTCGCCCACACCGTCGAGACCCGTACCGTCGGGACCCGTACCGTCGAGACCCGTACCGGGTCGGCGGTCGACGGGCCGGATGCCCAGACCGCGCGTGGAGGCGACGACAGCACGACCGATCGACGCAGGTTCCTGCGCAGCGCCGGAGTCGCGGCCGTGGCGGCCGGGCTGGTCGCCGCCGGTGGCCGCGCACTGTCAGCGGCCGGGCGCGTGGCCGCGGCAGCACGCGATGCGGTGCGCCTGCCGACACCGCGACGGGCCGCACCACCGCTTCCGGACGGCGTCGGGGTCCGGGCCACCGGGATGCCACCCTTCGTCACGCCGAACACCGACTTCTATCGCATCGACACCGCCCTGGCCGTCCCACAGGTCGATCCGGCGGACTGGCAGCTGCGGATCCACGGGATGGTCGAGCAGGAGATCACTCTCGACTTCGACGACCTGCTGTCGCTCGAGCTGCAGGAGAGCTGGGTGAGCCTGACCTGCGTGTCGAACCCGGTGGGTGGCGAGCTCGCCGGCAATGCCAAGTGGTTGGGCCATCCGGTACGGGAGCTGCTGGCCCGGGCCCGCCCGCTCGAGGGTGCCGACATGGTGCTGTCGACCTCGGTGGACGGCTTCACCGCCTCCACGCCGCTGGAGGCACTGACCGACGGGCGCGATGCCCTGCTCGCGGTCGGCATGAACGACGAACCGTTGCCCCACAAGCACGGCTTCCCGGCGCGTCTGGTGGTGCCCGGTCTGTACGGCTACGTCTCGGCCACCAAGTGGGTGGTCGACCTGGAGGT
>DVLP01000134.1 GCA_018715445.1 Candidatus Avipropionibacterium avicola
CCGCCTTCGCTGCGCCGACACCGTTCAACCTCGGCCAGGTGTTCATCGGCTCGCTGTGGATCCTGCCGCTGGCCTACGTCATCAGGTTCGTCCCCCTGGTGTTCCGCAATGCCGCTGCGTCCCTGGCCCAGATCGACCCGTCGGTCGAGGAAGCGGCCCAGAGCCTGGGGGCCGGGCCGCTGCGCACCCTGACGACGGTCACGATGCCGTTGATGGCCAAGGGTGTGATCGCCGGTGCACTGCTGGCCTTCGTCCAGGGCTTCGGTGAGTACGTGGCCTCCGTGGTGATCTATCCGCCACGCTACATCCCTTTGTCGGTGGAGATCTACAACCGCCAGTACGCCAACGAGCTCGGCTCGGCCTTCGCCTACGGATCGCTGCAGATGGTGGCGATCCTGATCGTGCTGATCATCTCCGAGATGATGGACCGACCGCCGCGACGCTCGGCGCGACGCCGTACGGCCGCCTCGTGACGTTCCCCCTCCTGCCCACCCCCTACCGTGAAGGACCTCATGGCTGACCAACCCCTCGTCGACCGCGACGACCTGTCGATCTACTGGGACAACCACCTGCGGGTGGCGTTCGAGACCTCGGCACCGCACGACCTGCCCGCCATGGTCGAGGCGTCGCTGGCGCACGTGGTGATGCTCGGTGAGCGGGGCGCGCTGTCCCCGGAGCGGAGCCGCACCCTGCTGCGAGGGCTGTTGGAGCTGTGGCGCCAGATCGGATCCGGCGAGCGTCAGCGGTCGTGGCAGCCGCGGGTCGGCTCGTACGACTTCGACGGCAGTGTCGAGGATCCGTACTACTACCTCGAGCAGCAGCTGGCCAAGGCCTGCGGCATCTCCACCGACGATCTCGACGTGCAGTTGGCCCGTTCCCGCAATGACCTCGACGCCGGTGTGTTCCGGATGATCCTGCGGCGCGGCATCCTCGAGGTGGCCGAGCTCCTCGTGCAGACCGCCAACGACGTGCTGGACGCCTCCGACCGAACGCGGCAGGACCTGGTGATCGGTCACACGCACCGCCGTCCGGCCCAGCCCACGACGATCGGCCATGTGCTGTCCGGGCTGGCGCAGACCCTGCTCTCGCAGGCAGCCGAGCTGGTCGGCGTGTACGACGAGATGAACGTGTCCCCACTGGGATCGGCGGCCTTCACCGGCACCGACATCGACATCGACGCCGACCGCCTCGCCGAGCTGCTGGGCTTCGACTCGGCCTTCACCGCCAGCTACGAAGCGGTCGCCGGCGCCGAGCACTTCATGCGGCTGGGCGCGGCGTACGGCCGGGTGACCGCGACCGGTGCGCGCTGGGCACGGGTGCTGCAGGAGTGGATGAACTTCGGCTGGGTGGCGACCCCGGCCTCGTTCAGCCAGGGCTCCTCGATCATGCCCCAGAAGCAGAACCCGGTGGTCCTGGAGCACATGGTCTCGATGGCCGGTGCCTCGAACGGCGACATGCTGGCGACCTACACCACGATCGCCGCCGGATGGTACGAGGACTCCAACAACGCGACCACCGACGTGCAGAAGCACCTGTGGCACGCGACCGATCTGGTGGTGCGCTTCCTCCGGTTGTACGACGGGGTGATCCGCGAGCTCGAGGTCAAGGACCTGCCCGACGACCTGGACGTGGTCCGCAGCGGCGCCACCACCACCGCGGTGGCCGAGGCCCTGGCCCAGCAGCAGGTGCCCTGGCGAGCCGCCCACGGTGTGGTCGGCAAGCTCTTCCGCGCCGGCGATCCGACCACCTGGCAGGAGTCGCAGGTGAGCGCAGCCCTCCAGGAGGTCGGCGTCGAGGTGACCCCTGCGCTGGTCGAGCTCGTGATGTCTGCCGGCCGGGAGCCCCGGCGAGTCCTCCAGCGTCGACAGCCCGGCAGCCCCGGCGTGGAGGCGGTCGGCCTGGCCAATGCCGGCAGCCGTGCCCGCTGCGCCGAGCTCACCCGGGCCTTCCGTCAGCGTCGGGACCAGATCGACGCCGCCCGTGACGGCTTGGTCTCCCTCGCCCAGGCACGGGTGTCCGATGACACCACGGCCGGGTCCGGCGAACCCAGGCTGACCGTGGTGGGCAATGCCAACCTGGACGTCATCGTGCACGGCGCGACCCAGCTGCCCGCGCCCGGCCGCGAGCACGTCGTCCCCGACGTGGAGGTCCGTCTCGGTGGATCCGCTGCCATCAGTGCCGTCCGTGCCGCCCTGCGTGGGGTGCGGACCGACCTGGTCTCGCGGGTAGGGACCGACCCGACCACCGAGGTGCTGCACGCCCTGCTCACCACCGACGGGCTGGACCTGCACCTGGTCCGCGACGAGTCGGCCCCGTCCGCCGTCACCGTCGCCCTGGAGTCCCCCGAGCGCGACCGCTCGTTCTGGTCCTCCCTCGGGGCGCTGGCCCACCTCGGACCGGACGATGTCCCTGCCGAGCTGCTGGCGCGCGATGCCGTGCTGTTCAGTGGTTATCACCTGTTGCCCGAGCTGCAGGGCCAACAGCTCGCTGACCTGCTCCGGACTGCTCGTGACGGCGGTGCCCTCACGGCCCTCGACACCGGGGATCCCTGCCAGGGCTGGACGTCCGAGACCCGGCGCGACCTGCTGGAGCTGGTGCTGCCACACGTGTCGATCTTCCTACCCAACGAGGCCGAGCTGTCCGGTCTGGCCGGTGTCGACGACCCGGAGCAGGCTGCCCGATCGATCGCCGAGCAGACCGGCTGCCGGGTGGTCGCCAAGCTCGGGGCACGTGGTGCGCTCGTGGTGGACGGCGCCGAGGTCAGCCGTCACTGCGCTCCTGCCGTGAACCCGGTCGACACC
>DVLP01000135.1 GCA_018715445.1 Candidatus Avipropionibacterium avicola
CGGCTGCGGCGAGGGCATCCAGCAGTCGTGACATCTGTTGCGGATCGGGGATCGAGGAGGTCGCGAAGTAGTCCCACACCCCCTCATCGGCCGAGGACGGCAGCAGCACCACGGCCGCATGGTCGATCCCACGACCGGCGCGACCGACCTGCTGGTAGTACGACACCGGCGAGGCCGGGGCACCGACGTGGACGACGAACCCCAGGTCGGGCTTGTCGTAGCCCATCCCCAGCGCCGAGGTCGCCACCAGGGCCTTGAGTCGGTTGTGCAGCAGGTCGTCCTCGAGTCGTTCGCGCTCGGCGCTGTCGAGCTGGCCGTGGTAGGCCGCGACCGGCACCGCGTCACCGTGGACGGTCCGGATCGCCTCGGTCAGGCGCTGCGCATCGGCCACGGTGAGGGTGTAGACGATCCCCGAGCCGCTCAGCCGCGGCAGGTGGTCCACCACCCATCCGTACCGTCGGAGGGGATCGAGCCGGTCGACCACCGACAGTTGCAGGCTGGAGCGGGCCAACGGGCCCCGCAGCACCAGGGTGTCGGCGCCGAGCTGCTCGGCCACGTCGGCGGTGACCCGCTCGTTGGCCGTCGCCGTGGTGGCCAGTACGGGTGTGGCCGGGTTGAGCTGCTGCAACAGGTCGGCGACGCGGCGGTAGTCGGGCCGGAAGTCGTGACCCCAGTCCGAGATGGCATGGGCCTCGTCGATCACCAGCAGCCCGAGCTCACCGGCCAGCGCGTCCAGCACCCGAGCCCCGAAGCTCGGGTTGGCCAGCCGTTCGGGGGAGACCAGCACCACGTCGAGCTGGTCCTCGGCGAGGTCCTGCTCGATCTGCTCCCAGTCGTCGATGTTCGACGAGTTCAAGGTGGCGGCCCGCAGACCACCCCGGGTCGCCGCGGCCACCTGGTCACGCATCAGGGACAGCAGGGGACTGACCACCAGGGTCGGGCCGGCCTGCTGGACCGAGCGGCGCAGCGCGGTCGCCACCCAGTAGACCGCCGACTTGCCCCAGCCGGTGCGCTGCACGACCAGCACCCGGGGTCCCCGGCCCTCGGTGTCGGGTGCGGAGAGCAGGTGGTTGACGGCTTCGACCTGGTCCGGACGCAGCCGCGCGCCCTCACCGGCCAGAGACTCCATGACGACCGTGGCGACGGGATGGCCGGCATCGGCGATCGGGCCGGTCCCGGTGGGTTCGGTGGGTGACGACGACATGGCAACGACAGTAGACGGCCCCACCGACGGAGCCCACGACGACCGCGTACGGTCCGTCGGATCAGCGCGGCAGGTACCAGAATCCGATCAGGTCCGGCCGGGGGCGCCCGGCCGCTGCGGCCTGCTCGGCCCAGGTGTCGAGCTGGTCGAGCCAGTCGACCAACTGCACGACCTGGTCCCGCTGCTCGGTCGGCACCTCGTCCAATGCCGTACGGAAGGATTCGGCCATCTGGTGGGCCCGGTCGTGGTCGTGCCAGCCGACGACCAGGTCGTGCTGGGAGACCAGGCTGATCGGGGTGGTGGAGGCGAACAGGTGCCGCAGCCCGACGGCCGCCGAGACCCCACCCCGGGCGAGGGCGAAGTCGACCTGGTCGACGTCCTGGGTGCCGTACGGCAGCGAGAACGAGCCCCAGGCCCGCCCAGCGATGAGCCGTTCCTGCAGCCGCCAGGCCGCGCGCACCCGGTGCGGGGCGATGCTGTCGCCGGTCAGGAAGGCCTCGACGTCATCGGCGTCCGGCTCGTCGGGGTCCACCTCGGTCAACGTGCGCGTCCGGCGGGCGAAGAACCGGCCCAGCCCGCGGGGGGCCTCCTCGGCCTCGGGGCGACAGCCCCGTTCACCGATCTCGCGCAGCTGCGTCGCCTCCGGCGCACCCTCCGCGGCTGCTCCGTACATCGTGACGACCTCGTCCATCCCGATCGCGTACAGCCGAATGTCCATGCAGGCCACCGTAGCGAGTGGCGCGGTCGACGGCCATAGGCTTGGCCCCGTGAATCCACGTACGCGCAAGCTCATCGTCTCGGGGGTCCTGCTCGGCCTGATCGTGATCACGGTGATCGCCGCGTTGGTGACCATGATGTGATGGGCCCTCATGTGCACCGTTTCAGCCGGAGTTGGCCGAGACGGTAGTTTCGCTGCGTGCGGCCCCACTGGTGCCGCGGGAGGAGCGCCATGGTCGGGAAGGACCCGTTGCGCCGGCTGACGCCTGCCGGTCGGGTGGCTGCCCGTGCCCTGCTGCTCCTGATCGGGGCAGCCTGCGCCCTCATGATCATGGTCGGTACGGCCATGGCCCCCGCCCCAGCCTGGGCCGATGACCCGACCACACCGCCTCCGTCGGCGGGGAGCCCCGAACCCACCGATGTCGAGGACCTGGAGCTCGACGAGGACCAGGCCGGCGCCGCCCGGACCGGCACTTGGATCGCCCTCGGCGGTGCCGCCGCGCTCGCCATCCTTGCCGGTGTCATCGTCGTGCTGGCCGGCCCCGGATCCCGTCCCTCCACCTCGTCCAGCGAAGATTCGGCTGCCTCCTCCGAGCCCGCCGAAGGGACTTCTGCTTCCGGTACGTCCCCCGAGCCCGTCGAAGGCTCCCTCGACTCCCTCCTGTCCGGCGATCCCGCCGAGGAGGAATCCCCGCCCTCCGAGCCCGCTACGTCCCCCGAGCCCGCGACCACGTCCCCCGAGCCCGTCGAGGGGCCTTCGAGCACACCCACGTCCCCCGAGCCCGTCGAGGGATCGACGGCCCTCGAAGGTCACGAACCCGACGAGCCCGTCGTCGCAATCCCGCTCGACTCCGACCCCCATGCCGAGGAATCACCCTTTGCCCGGCCCAGGATCGAGCCACTGCTGGGGACCCGACTCTTCCGCGACGAGCCGGAGGAGCCCGACGTGGTCGAGGCCGCCGTCACCGCGACACCGTCGTCGGGTGCGACTCCGGCCGCCCCTCCGACGCCGAACCGTGCCGACGACCTCGACGCGGACGATTTCGCCCCGGTCGCACCCCAGCCCAGCGCCTCGCAGCAGCCCAGCCACGGCCCTCGCGACGACCACAGCGCCCAGGAGACCGCCGTACGTCCGGGTGCTGCTGTCCCGTCGGTCGATGCGCCGATGCGCGCGGCGCCGCCCCGATTCGTCCCCGGTGCACCGTTCGTGGCCAAGGAGTACGAGCCGCCGCCGCGGCCTGCCCGCGCACTGCTGCCCGAGGGTGCCGATCTGGATGACTTCGACCTGGAGCATCCCGACCAGCCCGAGGAGCCGGAGGACGACTGGTACCGCAACCACGGCGGTCGCCGGGCCGCTCCGTCGTACGAGGATCCGTACCGTCATCTCTTCCGGCCGAGCCGAGCGCTGTCGCTGCCCGAGGACGCCGTCATCGACGAGGCCCCGGTGGAGGGCTCACCCGAGGACATCCTGCCCGGGGACACTGCAGGGGTGGACGACGGGCCCAACGGGCCGGACCACCCTGACGACGATCCGCCGATCCGCCCGCGTCGGGCGATGACCGACTGACTTCATCGACAGGCTTGCCCCTCGACGGGCTCGGGGGACGTGA
>DVLP01000011.1 GCA_018715445.1 Candidatus Avipropionibacterium avicola
TGCCTCAACGTCGGGTGCATCCCGACCAAGATGTTCGTGCTGCCGGCCGACCTCGGCGCCAGTCCCGCCCTGGCCGAACGCCTCGGGGTACGGCTGCGTCGCGACGGTGTCGACTGGCCGGCCATCCGCGACCGCATCTTCGGCCGGATCGACCCGATCTCGGCCGGGGGTGAGCAGTGGCGCCGCGACAACGCCAATGTCAGCCTCTTCCGTGGTGACGCCCGCTTCGTCGGGGACCACCGGATCGACACCGGCACCGGTGAGGAGATCACCGCCGACCGGATCGTGCTGGCGGCCGGCTCGCGCGCGGTGGTGCCGGACTGGCCGGGTGCCGACCGGGTCACGATCCACACCTCGGACACGGTGATGCGGCTGGAGACCCTGCCCGCGGCGATCCTGGTGGTCGGCGGCGGCTTCATCAGCGCCGAGTTCGCCCACATCTTCTCCGGGCTGGGCTCGCGGGTGATCGTGGCCAACCGCTCCGACCGGTTGCTGCGCACCCATGACGAGGAGATCTCGTCCCGCTTCACCCGGGCGATGGCTGAGACCGTCGACCTGCGGCTGGGCACCGAGATCACCTCGCTCGCCCCGCTGCCCGAGGACCGGATCCGCGTCGAGCTGAGCGACGGCACCACCGTCGAGGTCGACGTCGTACTGGCCGCGACCGGACGGGTCCCCAACTCCGACGGGCTCAACCTCGCCGCGACCGGGGTCACGGTGGCCGAGGACGGCTATGTCGAGGTCGATCCGTACCAGCGGACCTCGGCCGAACAGATCTGGGCGCTGGGTGACATCTGCTCGCGATGGCAGCTGAAGCATGTCGCCAACCACGAGGCCCGGGTGGTCAAGCACAACCTGCTGCATCCGCAGGAGCCGATCGCGGCCGACCACCGCTTCGTCCCTGCCGCAGTCTTCAGCGAGCCCCAGGTCGCCACCGTGGGCCTGACCGAGGACCAGGCCCACGAGCAGGGACTCGACATCACCGTCGCGGTCCAGGAGTACGGCTCGGTGGCCTACGGTTGGGCGCTCGAGGACACCACCCACTGCTGCAAGCTGATCGCGGACCGTACGACCGGCCAGCTCGTCGGTGCCCATCTGATCGGCCCCCAGGCCAGCACCCTGATCCAGCCGCTGATCCAGGCGATGTCCTTCGGCCTCGCCGCCACCGAGATGGCCCACGGCCAGTACTGGATCCATCCGGCACTGCCCGAAGTGATCGAGAACGCCCTGCTGGCCCTCGACCTGTGATCCCGGTGAGGCACCGGCCCCGGACCTCACGGCCCGGTCAGTAGGCTCGGGATCGTGACTGCTCCCGTACGGCTGACCCGTCGCCTCCTGCTGGGGGCGGCAGTGACCGGTGCCGCCGGACTGGCCGTCGCGTGTGGCCGCCCGGGTGAGCCGGGCCCAGGTGCGTCCTCGGGCCCCGGGACACCGGGCGCGTCGAGTGCGCCCGCCAGTACGACACCCCCGACCACGACAACCCCGAGCACCCCGTCGAGCTCGGCGCCGGAGACCTCGCGCGCCCCGGACTGCGTGACCGGACTCGACCTGGAGCAGCAGATCGGCCAGTTGATGATGGTCGGGGTCGACTCCACCGGCGCGAGTGCCGATCAGCTCGAGCTGATCGGCAGGATCGGTGCCGGTGCCGTGGTCATGATGGGCAACAACGACCAGGGCGTCGACGCCATCCGTACGGTGACCGATGAACTTCGCGATGCCCTGGACCCGGACGCCCCGGCCCTGCTGGTCGCGACCGACCAGGAGGGGGGCGTGGTCCGACGACTCAGCGGCCCCGGCTTCGACGAGATGCCGTCGGCGGCGACCCAGGCGAGCTGGTCACGCTCCACCTTGCGCAAGCGGGCCACGACCTGGGCCAAACAGCTCCGTCGGGCCGGGGTCGATTCCCCGCTGGCGCCGGTGGCCGATGTCGTCCCGCCCGAGATCGGCAATCGCAACGAGCCGATCGCCGCCAATGACCGCGGCTACGGCGACGATCCCGACGAGGTCGCCGAGCGGATCGATGCCGTGGTCACCGGACTGCGCTCCGGTGGGATGGCGACGGCCCTCAAGCACTTCCCCGGCCTGGGCCGGGTGATCGGCAACACCGACTTCGCCAGCGATGTGGTGGACGATCGGACCGGGCCGGACGACCCGTTGTGGGGATCCTTCCTGGCCGGGATGGAAGTCGGCTCCGACATGGTGATGATGGCGACGGCGCGCTACACCAAGCTGGATCCCTCTGCGCCGGCGGCCTTCTCCTCCGAGATCATCTCCGACCTGCTCCGCGGCGACCTCGGCTGGGACCGGGTGGTGATCTCCGATGACCTCGGGGTGGCCAAGCAGGTGGCCGACCTGGAGCCGGGGGAGCGAGCGGTGCGGTTCCTGAAGGCCGGCGGCGACATCGTGATCAATGTCGACCCGTCCTCGGTCGGGGCGATGGTGAAGGCGGTGCTGGCCGCGGCTCGCAAGAGCGACCGCTTCGCCGAGCAGATCGCCGTCAAGGCCGAACGGGTGCTGCGGATGAAGGCCGACCGGGGCCTGGTCAGCTGCTGACCTCGAGGTGCTCGAGCGCATCGCGTGCGGTGGGCACGAGCTCCGGTGCGGTGTCGGGGATCGAGGCGTAGAACAACCCTGAGCGCCAGTCGTCGACCTTGACGATGACGATGATCATCAACTCGCCCTTGGTCTGCAGGTTGTCGATGTCGAAGCTCAGCTGGGACTCCAGGATCCAGGCCTCGTGGCCGTCGACCTCGGTCTCCTCGTTGACCTGGTCGTCGCGCTCCACCACGGCATCGCCGTAGAACGCCCCGGTCACACACTTCGCGACGATCCCGGCCGCCTCGGCCGGCTCGTAGAAGCCGTCACCGATCCGCAGCTCGGCCAGCAGCACCGAGGCCACCCAGGAGCTGTTGGCGGTGTAGTTCTCCTCGATGGTGACGGTCTGTTGGATCACGTCGCGGCCGAACGGCACCCGGGTGTCGCCGTACGGCGCGCTCCACGGTGAGCCCAGTCGGGGGATCGACAGCGGTCCGCCGTGCAGTCGGCCGTCGTTGGGGTGGTCGTAGCCGGTCTCCATCGCGGTGGCCATCGGTGGGCAGGGATTGATGCTGCCCTGACCGTTCGGCAGCGGATCGGCGCCGACCAGTCCCGGTCCGGTGAACCGGGGGACCACCAGGACGGCGATCACGATGACGGCGACCAGGGCGGCACCGGCCAGCACCCAGCCGAGGCGGTTGCGTGACGGCTCACCGGGCGTGAAACCGGACGTCGGCTGCTCGGGCTCGCCCTGCATCTCCGGTGGCGGATCGGCGGCCGGGGACGCGGACAGGGTCGTCGACCACCGTTGCCCGTCCCAGTACCGGTACATCCCGTCCTGATGGCCCGGATCGGGGTACCACCCTGCGCTTCCACTCATCGTGGCCCAGTGTAAGTGGCCCCGCCCAGCCCTACCGATCACGGCCCGCCGGTGGGTGTCGAGGCCCTCGGCGCCGTCGTACGGAAGTTCACCGGTGTTCACCCGGTGTTCACCTGCTGAGGCGTCGTCGGTCACGTCACCGCCCTAGCGTCAGCGACGAACGCGGACGCCAGTCCGCCCCACCCGGGTCTGGGGGCTCGAGTGGGTCCGGGATCGGGGCAGTCACGAGCTGCCCCCTCCAACCAAGGAAGTCCAGACGTGTTGAAGAACCGCATGACCAAGCTGGCAGCGCTCGTCGCGCTGGGGACGCTGGGCCTGGCCGGATGTTCCTCCGGCACTCCGGTCCAGCCGGCCGGTGGGGGCAACTCCGCACCGGGTGGGGGACAGAGCGAGACCGGCAACGGTGCGTTGGCCTGCCCCGGTGGGGAACTCGTCGGCTCGGGCTCGTCGGCCCAGAAGTCGGCCCTGCAGACCATGATCAAGGCCTACACCGACCAGTGCGAGGGCACCAAGATCGAGTACTCCTCGCCCGGATCGGGTGACGGCATCAAGGCGTTCATCGCCAAGCAGGTGGACTGGGCCGGCACCGACTCCGCCCTCAAGACCAAGCCGGCCGAGGGCCAGGACGCCTCCGAGATGGAGCAGGCGGCCGAACGCTGCGACGCCCCGGCCTGGAACCTGCCGATGGTCGTCGGACCGGTGGCCTTCGCCTACAACCTGGACGGCATCACCGACCTCAACCTGGATGCCGAGGTGCTCGCCGAGATCTTCAAGGGCGAGATCACCAAGTGGAACGACCCGGCCATCGCCGCCCTCAACGAGGGTGTCGACCTGCCTGACCTGGCGATCTCGGTGTTCTTCCGCTCCAAGGAGTCGGGCACCACCGAGAACATGACCAAGTACCTGCAGGCGGCCTCCGACGGCGCCTGGACCGAGGACCCGTCGAAGGCCTGGAAGGGCAAGGTCGGCGAGGGCAAGGCCGAGACCGCCGATGTCGCCGACGCGGTCAACAACACCGCCGGCGGGCTGTCGTACATGGAGTGGGGCGCCGCCCTGGAGCGCAACCTGGGCATCGCCAAGCTGGCCGGGACCGAGCTCAACAGCCAGTCGGTCGGCGAGGCCATCGACGGGGCCGAGATCGTCGGCACCGACGGCGACCTCAGCCTGGAGCTCAAGTACGACGGTCTTCCCGAGACCGCCTACCCGGCCGTCATGGTGACCTACGAGGCCGTCTGCTCCGGAGGCCAGGACGCCGCCAAGACCGCCCTGCTGAAGGACTTCCTCGGCTACTTCGCCAGCGCCGAGGGCCAGGGCCAGCTGGAGGCCATCGGCTACGCCCCGCTGCCCGAGTCGATGATCAAGCAGGTCGAGGACTCGATCGCCGCCATCAAGTGAGCCGGACCGGTCGATGACCGGTCCCACCGTGCGAGGATGGCCTGCATCCGCCGTTCCCCCTGATGCGAAGGCCATCCTCGTACCCATGACTGATCTGCCAGGCAGAGGGAGCCGCATGTGTCCGACACCGACACATCACCATCGTCCCGGGGCACCACGGTGACCGAGGACCCGACGTCCACCCCGACGGAGGCCGGCGAAGGGAACGACCGGGTCGGTCTCGTCCGGACCACCGATCCGACGCCTCGACCGAGCGTGTTGGCCGGTGCCGGGCTCGGCCGCGGGCCCGACCTGGGCTTCCTGGCCTCGTCGGTCGCCTCCAGCGCCCTGATCGTGCTGGTCGTGGTCTTCGTCGGAGTGTTCCTGTTGTGGCTGGCGGTGCCGGCGCTGGCCGCCAACCATGCGAACTTCCTGCTGAGCAACGACTGGAACATGGATCCGGCCCAGCTCAGCTTCGGGATCCTCGGCCTGCTCTGGACCACGGTGATCACCTCGGTGATCGCGATGGTCATCGCCGTCCCGATCGCGATCGGGATCGCCTTGCTGATCAGCCAGTACGTCCGGCCCCGGGTGGGTCGGGCGATCGGCTTCGTGGTCGACCTGTTGGCGGCGGTGCCGTCGGTGATCTTCGGCCTGTGGGGCATCACGACCTTCGCCCCGGCGCTGCGGCCGGTCTCGGCCTTCCTGTCCACCTACCTGGGGTGGATCCCGCTGTTCAGCCCGGCCCTGCCCGTGCCGGACGGCTCGGCCTTCACCGCCGGCATCGTGCTGGCGATGATGATCCTGCCGATCGTCACCGCGATCTCGCGCGACGTCTTCGCCCAGACCCCGCGGGAGGAGGTCGAGGCGGCGCTGGCCCTGGGGGCCACCAAGTGGGAGACCATTCGGTTGGCGGTGCTGCCGTACGGTCGCAGCGGTGTCATCGCTGCGGCCATGCTCGGTCTGGGTCGGGCCCTCGGCGAGACGATCGCGGTGATGATCATCCTGTCGAAGCCGGCCGGCGGCCCGATCGATGTGTCGGTCTTCGCCGGCGGCGAGACCTTCGCCTCGACGATCGCCGCCAACTCCGGTGAGTTCGACCACCCGCTCAAGACGGGCGCCTTCATCGCCGCAGGACTGGTGCTGTTCATCGTGACCTTCGTGGTGAACGCGGCTGCGCGCGTGATCGCCGAACGTGGAAAGGCCAAGGCATGAGTGCCGCCACGACGACCAAGGCCAAGCCCCGACGCTCCGAGCTGGCCGACGAGCTGCTGCTCGGCAGGCCCACCGGTCGCCGCGCTGCGGTCGACACCCTGATGCGGATCCTGGTGTGGCTGGCGGCAGGGTTGGCCCTGGCCCCGCTGCTGTGGATCCTGGTCACGGTCGCAGTCAAGGGCGCCCCCCTGACGGTGGCCTCCCCGCCGGACTGGACCCAGATCTGTGTCGACACGACCTCGCAGACCCGGGCCACCACCTCGGCCTGTGGCGACTTCGGTGGTGAACCACCGCAGGGCTACCAGTGGTACTGGACCCCGGGTGGGCGCTACGCCGCGGTCGGCACCGAGTTCAACCCGTACGGCAGCAGGACCACGATGCCGACCGGGGACGACATCGTGATCATGGCCGCCGAGAAGGATTCGGGCGGCTGGATCCTGTTGCCCTCGCTGCAGTGGTGGACCGAGCCGCTGGGATCCTCGGTCGACTTCTCCCCGCGCGGTGGTGCCCTGCAGGCGATCTACGGCTCGGTGGTGATCACGCTGATGTGCACCGTGATCGCCGTCCCCCTGGCGATGTTGGCCGCCGTCTTCCTGGTCGAGTACGCCCGCGGCTCGCGGATCGGTCGGGCGGTGTCGTTCTGCGTCGACATCCTGACCGGCATCCCGTCGATCGTGGCGGCGCTGTTCATCTACGCCTTGTTCGTCACGATCCTGGGTGGGCAACGCTCGGCCTTCGCCACCGCGCTGGCCCTGGCGATGCTGATGCTGCCGACGGTGCTGCGCTCGACCGAGGAGATGCTCAAGCTGGTGCCCGACAGCCTGCGGGAGGCCTCGTACGCCCTCGGGGTGCCACGGTGGAAGACGATCCTGTCGGTGGTGCTGCCGACGGCACGCACCGGCATCATCACCGGCATCATCCTGGGCATCGCCCGGGTGATGGGCGAGACCGCACCACTGCTGATCCTGGTCGGCTACGCGACCAACCTGTACTTCGACCCGCTCAACGGGTCGATGGGATCCCTGCCCACCATGATCAACGCCCACCGCACCACGGCGCCGCAGTTCGCCGGCTACGACCGGGTCTGGGGCGCGGCGTTCACGCTGATCCTGATCGTGATGCTGCTCAACCTGTTGGCTCGCGGCATCGCCCGGGTCAGCACCCTGAAGGAGAAGTGAGGAGCCACCATGGCCAAGCGCATCGAGGTGACCGACCTCAACATCTACTACGGCAACTTCCATGCTGTGCAGGACGTGTCGATGACCGTCCAGCCCCGCAGTGTCACCGCCTTCATCGGCCCGTCGGGCTGTGGCAAGTCCACCGTGCTGCGGACGTTGAACCGGATGCACGAGGTGATCCCCGGAGCTCGGGTCGAGGGAAAGGTCCAGCTCGACGGGATCGACCTGTACGCCCGCACCGTCGACCCGGTCTCGGTCCGACGCATGGTCGGGATGGTCTTCCAACGCCCCAACCCGTTCCCGTCGATGTCGATCTATGACAACGTGGTGGCCGGGCTGAAGCTCAATGGGATCCGCAAGAAGTCGACCTTGGACGATGCCTGTGAGAAGGCGCTCAAGGGAGCGAACCTGTGGAAGGAGGTCAAGGATCGCCTCGACCGGGCCGGCACCGGACTGTCGGGTGGGCAGCAGCAGCGCCTGTGCATCGCACGCGCGATCGCGGTCGAGCCGCAGGTGTTGTTGATGGACGAGCCCTGCTCGGCCCTGGACCCGATCTCGACGCTGGCGATCGAGGACCTGATCCATCAGCTCAAGGACGACTACACCGTGGTGATCGTGACCCACAACATGCAGCAGGCCGCACGGGTCAGCGACCGGACCGCCTTCTTCAACCTGGCCGCCACCGGCAAACCCGGCGCCCTGGTCGAGATCGGCGACACCGAGACGATCTTCTCCAACCCCACCGAGAAGGCCACCGAGGACTACATCACCGGCCGCTTCGGCTGAGGTCGGGCCAAGGTTCAACGCACGTAGGGTTCAACGCACGTCGGGCCCAGGTTCAACGCACGTCAGGACGGTGCCACTCGTGGGCCACCGGGACCGCGTCGGCGTCCAGGTGGACCACCACCAGCTCGGCGGTGCGCACCTTGCGCCCGGCGATCCCCAACACCTCCAGGGCGACCGGCAGGGTGGGACGGTGTCCGCAGACCACGGCCGGCAGCCGATCCCGTACGGCTTCGTCGGCCAGCTCCCGCCATCGTTGCCGGTGCTCCTCGGGCTGGTCGTGACCGGCGGCCTCGGTGAGCTCGGGCCACAACCGGGCGCAGGTGTCGTGGGTGTCGGGGTGGCCGGGCTCGCGATGCTCCGGTCGCTGGGACGAGGTGAGGTAGGGCGTGATCGTCTGGACACACCGCAACCACGGCGAGCTGTGGATCACGGTGATGCCGTAGGCGCCCAGGACCCCGCACAGTCGACGGGCCTGACGTCGCCCGTAGCTGGTGATCGGCCGGTCGTCCTCACCGGAGCCCCAGTCGGACCGCTTCACCGCCTTGGCATGGCGGACCACCACCACGGCCGTCGTCGCCGGCATGGAGACCGCCTGTCGCAGCACCGTACGGTCGTGCTCGTGGGTCAGGGTCTCGAGGGCCTGATCGACCGGAAACCACTGCACCGCAGAGATCTCGGCATCCGGCTCACGCGGAGCCTGCTCCTGCAGGGTCGCCACCCACCAGTCGATGAGCTTCGTCCCGTCGGGGACCGGGTAGCTGGTCCGGTCCAACGGTGCGCCCAGGCTGATCCGGCAGCCGGTCTCCTCGGCGACCTCACGAACCGCCGCCTCACAGGCCAACTCGCCCTTCTCCAGCTTGCCCTTCGGGATCGTCCAGTCCTGGTAGCGATCCCGGTGGACCAGCGCGACCTCGGTGACGCCGTCGTGCTCGCGCAGGACCACCGCACCCGCCGCTCGGATCGGATCGGAGTTGCGTCCCATGCTCAGTCCTCGGTCAGGGGCTGGCGGAAGACCTCGTCACGGTCGCGCCGGGCCAGTCGGTCGACCAACAACTCCTGGATGTCGACCAGGGGCTGGCCGTCGGCATCGAGGACACGGGGTGCCCAGTCGCCGTTGCCGTCCAGGTGCCAGGCGGCCGTACCCGGATCGAAGGCGGTGTCGAAGAGCCAACCGATCTGGGCGATGTGGCGCCGGTTGGTGATCGAGACCAACACCTCGACGCGCCGGTCCAGGTTGCGGTGCATCATGTCCGCCGAGCCGATGCCGACGTTGGGGGAGCCGCCGTTGGCGAACCAGAACAACCGGGAGTGCTCCAGGAAGCGACCCAGCACCGAGCGGACGCGGATGTTCTCACTGAGGCCGGGGACCCCGGGGCGCAGTGAGCAGATCCCCCGCACCCACAGGTCGACCGGCACACCGGCCTGGGAGGCCTCGTAGAGCGCGTCGATGATCGCTTCGTCGACCATCGCATTCAGCTTCATCCGGATGTGGGCGGGCCGGCCCTGGCGGTGGTGCTCGATCTCGGTGCCGATCTGGTCCAGCAGGCCGTTGCGGATCCCGTACGGTGAGGCCAGGACGCGGCGGTACTCCCGTTCGGCCGTCATCCCCGACATCCGGTTGAACAGTCGGGCGATGTCCTCGGTGACCACCGGGTTGGCGGTCAGCACGCCCATGTCCTCGTAGTGGCGGGCGGTCTTGGGGTTGTAGTTGCCGGTGCCGACGTGGACGTAGCGCCGGAGCCCGTCGGGCTCCTCACGCACCACCAGGGCGAGTTTGCAGTGGATCTTGAGCCCGACGATGCCGTACACCACATGGCATCCGGCCTCCTCCAGCTTGCGCGCCCAGGCGATGTTGGCCTGTTCATCGAAGCGGGCCTTGATCTCGACGATCACCAGCACCTGCTTGCCGGCCTCGGCGGCCTCGACCAGGGCATCCACGATGGGGGAGTCGCCGGAGGTCCGGTAGAGCGTCTGCTTGATTGCCAACACGTGCGGGTCGGCGGCGGCCTGCTCGATGAACCGCTG
>DVLP01000136.1 GCA_018715445.1 Candidatus Avipropionibacterium avicola
CGTGGTCGAGCCATTCGCCCGCCGGGCCGCCACTGCCCTGCAGCCGGGCCAACTGCCCGTCGGCCGAGTCCAACACATAGCCGACGAGCAGCAGCACGGCGGCGAGGCTGCCGGCCCACGGTGCAGTGATCCCCACCAGGACAGCGATCCCGGCCAGTGACACCAGCGCACTGACGGCCGTCACCTGGTTGGGCGACATCCCCATCACCTCGGCCGTTGCCGCCGCTCGCCGGCCGAGGGGTCGGTTCACCCATCGCAGGTAGAACGGCACACCCACGCTCGGCTTCTGGGCCGATCGCAACGCCTCCACATTGCTCGCCCAGCGCGACGGGAGTGGTCCGCTCATCTCATCGGCACGGCTCATCGCGGCATCCGCAGGTCGAGGTCGAAGCTCAGGTCGGCGGTGGCGCGATAGTTGGCGTGCACCGAGACCGCGAGCACGTTCGTCCCGTTCACCAGCAGCTCAGCAGGCACCGTGAACGTGACCGGGTTGGCCGAGGCGGTGCGGTGCGAGACCGCACCGGTGGCGTACGTCTTCGACGTCAGGGTGCCGTCCGGCAGGCGATGTCGGCCCAACTCGACGCCGTTGAGGTAGACCACCACACCGTCATTGGCGATCACGGTCACCGTGCCGTCGCCGTTCGGGTCCCAGTCGGTGAGGGTGAACGTCTTGCGCAGCTGTGCGCTCAACGGACGGGGACTGAGCCCGGCGGCGTTCAGGTCGGTGGACTGGGAGCTGACCCCGACGCCGAACAGGCCCGGTCCAACCTCCCAGTCGGAGTCGTCGAACTCCTCGCTGGTCCAGTCCTCGGGCCAGGCCTCGTCCGAGTAGCGCCATGCCCACTCCTCTCCCACCCCGACCAGGGTCACCTCGGCCTCCTGGGCGGTCCGGACGCTCACCGACACCGGCGGTGAGGTCAGGCCGGCCCCGAGGGTCGCGAGCACCGTGTAGGTGTACTCGGTGTCGGGCTCCAGTCCTTCGTCGACGAAGGTCAGCTCGTCGTCATCGGTGGTGCCGACCTCGGTGTCGTCGCGCAGGATCACGTACCCGGTGGGGTCGGGACCCGAGCCGGGCCCGGCCCAGGTCAGGGCGATGGTATCGGCGCCGGTGGCCTCGGCGACCAACTCGGTCACCTCGCCCGGCAGCGTCGGCTCACCCCGTTCGGCGTGCAGCGACAGGTCGAAGCTCAGGTCCGGGGTGTTGCGGTAGTTGGCATGCACCGAGGCGGTGATCACATTGGTGCCGTCGACCAGCAGTCCGTACGGGACCGGGAAGCTCGACCGCTGGGCGGACGCCGTGGCGTGCCTGATCGTCGCGGTGGCGTAGCTGTTCTGCCCGATCGTGCCGTTCGGCATCCGCGTGCGGCCGATCTCGACGCCGTTGACGTGGACCACGACGCCGTCATCGGCGATGACGCTGACCTGGCCGTCGACCACGGTGGCGGCATCGGTGACGGTGAACTCCTTGCGGAACTGGGCACTCAGCGGCCGCGGGGTCGCGCCGGCAGCGTTGAGGTCGGTCGCCACGCCCGGGACTCCCAGGCCGAACAGTCCCCCGCCGCGCTGCCAGTCGGAGTCGTCGTAGTCCGGGTCGGTCCAGCCATTCGCCAGCGTGTCGGTGCTGAAGCGCCAGGCCCACTGCTCACCGGTCTGGATGAGGGTCAGTGCACTGTCGCTGCCCGGCTCGACCCGGGCGGCGTGGGTGGAGGCCGACCGGTTCCCGGCATCGTCGCGGGCCCGGACGAAGTAGCGGGTCGACTGGTCGGTGACATCGACGGTCAGGGATCGGGCCGTGGTGGCCGCGATCACCGTGTTCTCCCGGATCACCTCGTAGACCACTCCGGACTCGTCCGAGGCCCCCCAGCTCAGGGTGGCACGCTCGCCCCCGTCGGTGAGGGCGACATCGACCTCGCCGGGGGTGGACGGTGCGGTGGTGTCGTGGGGGGCGAAGCGTACGTAGCCGCCCGACCACTGGGCGGCACCGCCGGCACGGACCGAGCGACTGAAGTCGCCGCCGATCCAGACCACCGAGTTCGAGTCGACGAAGGTGGCCCAGGCCCCGTAGCCGGCCCGCGCCTGCAAGGTCGGTGACCACTCGGGGACGTACAGCCCGGTCTCGGCGTCCCAGGCCCCGACGAGGTTCATCTTGTCGGCCTGGGTCCAGGCAGTGCCGACACCACTCCAGCGACGGGCGTCCTGGTAGACCCAGTGGCCGCAGTGGCAGCCGCCGAAGACCAGTCCACCGGAGGCCTCGACGGTCTGGAAGTCGCCGCCGGCCTTGGTGATCGAGCCACCGAGCAGCTCGAAGGTGTCCCGGTCGTAGGAGAACAGCGAGTGTTCGGAGCCACCGAGCCAGACCTTCCCGCCGGCCTCGGCGACACCCAGTTGCCAGACGTTGCCGGTGACATTGCCGTCACCGTCGACCCCGCTGTTGCTGAAGGTCGGGCGCCACAACGGCGCGACCACCGGGGCACCGGCCGTCGTCTGCAGGGCGACGGCGCTCGGGGTGTAGGTCTCCTGCTTCTGCTTGAAGTATCCGGAGAAGTAGGTGCGGTCCCCCTGGCTGGACGCGTCGACACCGACCGAGGTGCCGTTCAGCCAGGCGTTCCAGTTGGTGTCGGGGGTGCCCGTGCTCAACCGGATCCGTCCACCGTTCCAGGCGCTCGCACTGGTGCTGGCGCCGACCCGGGTCAGGTGGGTCATGGCCCCAGCCACGTAGAGGTAGTCGTCCTGGATGTCGAAGCCACGCACGTACGGGACCCCGCCAGTGGTGCGTCGTTCGGCCACCACCTGCCATCCGGAGAGCTCACCGGTGTCAGGGTCGAGGATCGCCAGGCCGGGCTGGGTGACGCCGTTGACCTGGGAGAACTGACCGCCGATCGCGACCCGTCCGTCCGGCAGCCCGATGATCGCCTTCACCTGGCCGTTCAGCGTCGGGCGGAAGCCGGAGACCCACTCACCGGTGTCGACGTCGAAGGCGGCCAGGAAGGGCTGCTCGACCTGGTCGGCGCCGGCGCTGCTGCGTTGCACGTAACGGAAGTTGCCGCCGACGAAGACCTTGCCGTCGACCTCTCCGAACGCCGCGACCTCGGTGTTGAGCTCGCCACCGGACCCGTTGGCGAAGCCTGACACGCCCCAGACCGTCGACATCGCATCACTGCTGGGGATGGCGGGGATCGTGCTGGCCGGCGTCCCACTGTCGGCGACGGTCCCGAAGTCCATGCCCGCGACCGTCAGCCGCGGCCGCAGGTACACCTGCGTGAACGGTCGGGCGTAGCCCTGCCCGGCCGGGGCCCACAGGTACGAGGAGGCTGAGGTGCTGCCGGTGACCTGCGCGCCGAAGGCGAAGCCGTTCAGGTAGCTGTGGGAGGACTGCTCGTTGAACACCACCCGACGGAACTGGTTGTCGGTGCCGAACTGGTTGGTCTGGCCTCCGCTGGAGCCCTGGCCGTCGAAGCTGTAGGCACCGACGCGGTGCTCGGCTCCGAAGGTCCACACCCAACGGTCACGGTGCTGGAAGTGGAAGCGGACCTCCTGCCAGGCATTGCCGGCCTGGTTGGTGGCCCGGCGCAGACGGATGCCCTCGGTGAGGGCGTCGACGCTGCCGCCGTCGAGCAGGGCGTCGACGGTGTCGGCCGGCAGCTGTGCCGGAGCGAAGGCGCCTGTGCCGGTCGGGGTGTTGCGCAGCTGGGCGGGGGTCCGCAGACCGTGGTAGCCCTCCTTCCACCCT
>DVLP01000137.1 GCA_018715445.1 Candidatus Avipropionibacterium avicola
GCGAGCGGCACGGAGCAGATCGGCCCGTACCTCGGTACGGCGGGGCCGTGGCCGTGGTGTGGTGGTGACCGCGGCGGTGGCGGATCGGGTGGACATCGGACTCCTTCGCACATCGATACCATCGGTATTGAATACCCGCGGTACGGAGATGTCAAGAGTCGGTCGAGTGCGTACTCGGAGGAGGGTGAAGGACCGCAAGGTTTCGGTGAGGACCGCAGGCCTGGGTGTTGGTCCGCCGTCCTCCGGCGGTGGGCGTACCAGCAACGGGATGGGCGGACCTGCAACGGGGTGTGCGGACCTGCTGGCCCCTCGATGGGCTCGGGGGACGGGGTGCGGACCTGCTGGCCCCTCGACGGGCTCGGGGGTCGGGTGGTGAGTTCCTTTGCCGCTGCGATCGATCAGGTCCTCTCCCGCGGAGGCTCCCGCTAGGCTTGGGCCGTGCCTGTGAGATCGCTGTCGGACGCCGGATGGCGACCCGATCCTGCCGGGACCGACGACACCTGGCGTTGGTGGACCGGCGCTCGGTGGACCGCGTGGTTGACCGACGATCCCCAGTCGCCACCACCACCGCTTCCGTTGCCCGAGGGCGAGGCCGCGGCTGACCCGCGCGCCGTTGTCGAGATCGAGCCGCGGATGCCGTCGAGGTTCGGTACGGGTGCCAGGACGCTGATGGCCCTGGTGGCGGTCGGGATCCTGCTCGCCGCGGTGGTCGTGGCTGGTGCTCCGTACGGGCAACGGATCGCGCTCACCGCACCCATCCCCACCTCCAGCTATGTCCCGCCCGACCTCAGCGTGACCTGCGCCGACCGTCTCTGGGTGGTCGCCGGTCAGGTGAGGGCCGATCCGCCGCCGGACATGATCGTCTCGGGCCCCGACGTCAGTGACACCCTGGGCATCCTGCGGTGTCGCGCACAGCTCGACGGCGAGGGCGGCAACGGGATGGCCGTGTTCGGTCTCGGTGATGCCCTCGTGGAGGGCGAGACCGTCGAGGACCGCGCCGATGTCGTCGCCACCCAGCTCGCCGAGACCGTCTACACCGGCGGACCGGTCGAGTGGATCGACCGTACGGCCGGTCCTTCCGAGCTGGGCGAGGACACCTGGCAGATCACCGGTGCGATGCGGGGCGTGCCGGCGGCTGAGGGTTCACGGGCCGAGCTGGTCGTCATCCCGCTGTCCAGTGGGCACGTGGCGATCTGGTTCCACGTGCTCGGGGGCACGCTCGACCAGCAGTACCGCGACCAGTTCGACGACTTCCGGGCCTCGCTGGTCCGGGAGTGACCCCTCGACGGGCTCGGGGGACGTGAGGCCCCTCGACGGGCTCGCCCCTCGACGAGCTCGGGGATCGTGAGGCCCCTCGACGGGCTCGGGGGTCGTTGAGGCTCGGGGATCGGTAGGGTCGATGGTGGCAGAGAGGACGATCCGACGTGCGGACCGAACGAGCGAACATCATCCTGATCACCACCGACCAGCAGCGGGGCGACTGCCTCGGCGTCGACGGTCACCCGGTGGTGCAGACCCCCAACATGGACTGGTTGGCCCGTAGCGGGGTGCGGTTCCGGCGGGCGTACTCGGAGTGCCCGAGCTGTGTGCCGGGCCGCCGCACGTTGATGACCGGGCAGGCGCCGGCACGGCAGGGCATGGTCGGGATGACCAAGGCGGCATGGGATCCGAAGCACACGCTGGCCGGTGAGTTCTCCCGGGCCGGCTACCAGACCGAGATGATCGGCAAGCTCGCGTTCAGCCCGTACCGCAAGAGGTACGGCTTCGACCACATGGAGCTGGCCGACAGCACCCACGAGTTCCGCAACGGTGGCAAACCGGCCAATGACTACCTGACCTGGCTGGCCGCCCGCGGTGAGTTCGACGGGGTCGAGCCGGGAGTGGCGCACGGGGTGTCGCCCAACGGCTGGGTCGGACGCCCCAGCCACCTGCCGGAGCACCTCAGCCACTCGTACTGGCTGACCAACACCGCCCTCGACTTCCTCGACCGCCGCGACCCCGAGGCGCCGTTCTTCCTCAACCTGTCCTACATCGACCCGCATCCGCCGATGACGCCGCCGGCGTTCTACTACGAGCGCTACATGGCGATGGACCTGCCCAAGCCGGTGGTCGGTGACTGGGCGCCGCGGTTCGACGAACCCGAACGTGGCCTGGACATCAACCAGTGGCGGATCCGGATCGACGACGCCCCGATGAAGCAGGCCCGGGCCGGCTACTACGGACTGATCAACCATGTCGACAACCAACTCGGACGCCTCATCGGTCAACTGCGCAAGCAACAACTGCTGAAGGACACCCTGATCCTGTTCACCTCCGACCACGGGGAGATGTTGGGCGACCACAACATGTGGCGCAAGACCTTCCCGTACGAGGCATCGGCCCGGATCCCATTCTTCATCAAGCCTGCCGAGGGGATGGACCTGCCCGGTGAGGTGGTCTCCTCGGCACCGGTCGGCCTGCAGGACGTGATGCCGACCCTGCTCGAGGCTGCGGGACTGCCGATTCCCGAGACGTGCACCGGCCGCAGTGTGTTGCCGTTGGCGCACGGCGACTCCGACGGGTGGCGGGAGTACATCCACGGCGAACATGCCGGGCAGTACGACTACGACGACGGCATGCACTACCTGACCGACGGACACCAGAAGTACGTCTGGTACAGCCAGACCGGCCGGGAGCACCTGTTCGACCTGGACACCGACCCCGACGAGCTGCACGATCTCACCCTGGACGCCTCGGACGATTCGGCCGACCTGCAGCGATGGCGTGACCGGTTGGTCGACACCCTGCGGGAACGCCCCGAAGGATTCGTCGCCGAGGACCGCCTGGTCGTGGGTCGCCCGCACGAGATGTTCGTGCCGGGGATGGAGCCGAGCTGAGCTCGGTGCTCAGCGCCAGAGATGGTCGGCCGCAGCCCCGACGCGAGCCAGTGCCTGCTTGACCGGGATCCCTTGCCTGGCAGCGAAATCGGCGACATCGTCGTACTCCGGCTGGACATTGACCACCCGGTCGCCGACCAGGCCGAGCTTGATCCGTACGGCCATGCCGTCGACCTCGACCGTGTGGACCCGGCGGTCCAGGACGTGCTTGGCGACACCGAGCTCGCGGATCCCCAGGGTCGAGGTGTGGGCAGCGATCGTGGCCAACAGGGCATCGCGTCGCGCCGCCGAGCCCAGGACCCGTAGCTCGTGGGCCGGTCGGCCCTTCTTCATCACGATCGGCACCAGCCAGGCGTCGGCGGCTCCGGCCTCCAGGAGTGCGGCGAGCACGCTCGGCCAGATCCGGGGGTCCAGGTCGTCGACATTGCACTCCCACAGCAGGGCATCCTCGACGGGGACCGGACCGCTCGACGGCGCAGCTTCACCAGCGGGCTGACCAATCAGGATCCGTACGACATTGGCCAACCTGTGGGGATCGCGGGTGCCGGCGCCCACCCCGACCTGCTCGATCGTCATCGTCGGCGCCGGCCCGTAGGAGCTCACGTACTCGGCGAGCAGGGCGGCCCCGGTCGGGGTGGTCATCTCCATCGTGACCGGCCCACCGGTGACAGGCATCCCGGCCGCACGGGCCAGGTGGGTGACCGCCGGGCCGGGGATGGGGATCCGACCGTGCTGGCCCAAGGTCTGCTCGCCCGAGCCGACGGTCACCACCGAGGCCGTGAGCCGATCCAGTCCGAGGTCGTGCAGCGCGGTCGCACAGCCCACCACGTCACCGATGGCGTCGAGGGCGCCCACCTCGTGGAAGTGGACCTCGTCCGGGGTCGTGCCGTGGACCGCGGCCTCGGCCTCGGCCAGTCGGGCGAAGGCACCGAGGGCGCGCCGGGTCACCTCGGGGTCGAGGTCGGCCTCCATGACCAGGCGGCGGACCTCGGACCAAGGGCGGCTGTGCCCGTGGTCGTGGTCATGTTTGTGGTCGTGGGGGTGGTCGTGGTGGTGGTGTGGCCCCT
>DVLP01000138.1 GCA_018715445.1 Candidatus Avipropionibacterium avicola
CCAGACGATCACCAACATCATCGCCGACCAGATGGCCCAGGGCCGTTCGGTGCTGTTCGTCGCGGCCAAGGGTGCCGCGCTCGACGTGGTGCGCCATCGACTCGACGAGGTCGGACTGGGCCGGTTCGTCCTTGACCTGCACGACCGCAATGCCCGCCCGACCGAGGTGCGGGCCACCCTGGCCGCCGCCCTGCAACAGCGGCCCGTGGTCGACGACGACGGCTACCGCGTCGATGCCGGACAGGTCAGCGCGACCAGTCAGTCCCTGGCGTCCTACGCCCACGGACTGCACGACACCAATCCGGCCCAGCTGTCGCTGTACAGCGCCCGCAATCGACTGCTCGCCCAGGGGGAGGGCCCGTCCTGCACCGTCACCCCCGCCGAACTGAACGCCCTCGACCCCGCCAAGCTCACCGAACTGCGCCGGGGGGTCGGCGACGCCGTACCGCAGTTGGCGCGCGTCCTCGGAGCGAGTAGGTCGACGGTGCCGGCCTGGTCCTTCGCCCGGAGCTTCCCGGTGGACGGCGACCTGCCGGCCCGGCTCCGGGCCGCCGATCCGGCGGTGGAGCAAGCCGTGTCCGACCTCGGCCGACCCGAGCAGTCCGCCGCGGTCCGTCGGTGCGCCACCCTCGCTGACCTGGCCGGCACCCGCCGACTGCTGACCGCACCCTGGTCGCCCGACCAGCTCGACCAGACCCAGCAGGAACGCTGGGTCCACGCCCACCGGGTGATGCAGGAGCGGACCGAGCGGCTCCGTGAGCAGGCAGCGTCGTTGTTGGCCTCGTTCCTCCCGAGTGTGGTCGAGGTGGAGGTGACTGCTGTACGTCAGGCGGTCCGGGTCGCCGCCGAGTCCTTCTTCATCGGGCGCAAGGGACGACTCCTCACCGCTGCCGCCCCGGTCCTGGCGCACCTGCGTCCCGGGGCCGAGCTGCGGCCGAAGGACCTGCCCGAGACGGTCGAGCGCCTGGCCACCCTGGTCCAGGACCACGACGCCGTACGGACCGGCTGGCGGGACCTGCCCGGACTGTGGGAGCTGCCCGACCGGATCAACCTGCTCGACGAGCAGGCCCACCAGTCCCTGACCCGGACCGTCGATCAGCTCGTGGCCGACCGTGACCTGATGGCGGCGCTGCCGGCCGAGACGGTGGCTGCCGTACGGCGGGCCCGCCAGTTCGACGGGAGGCTCGACGAGCAGATCGGTGAGCGGCTGGACCGGGCGCGGGACGCTCTGGCCGCGGTGTTCGCCCAGGTCGCCTCGTCGGAGCGCGACATCGCCCGCTTCGGGCGTGACGGTCTGCTCGACACCTGGCAGGCCACCGCGGCAGAACGCAGTGCCGATGCGCCGCACTGGGTGGGTCTGCGGCGGTGGACCGATCTGCAGGAAACCCTGTCCCCGTTGACATCAACGCTGCCGACCGCCGCCGATGAGCTGCTCAGCGGCGTGATCGATCCGATCGAGGCCGCTGCCGCCGTGGAGCGTGGGCTGGCCTCGTCCTCGCTGCAGGAGCGCTGGTCCGCGACCGGGCTGACCGGCTTCGACGGGGAGTCCCACGACCGTACGGTGACCCGTTTCGCCGATGCCTCCACCCGGCTGCGCGACGACCTGCGCCAAGTCCTGCCGGCTGCCGTGGTGCAACGCCGCCCGTTCCGTGCCGGGGCGGCCGTCGGACGGGTCGGAGCCCTGGAACGTGAGGTGGGCCGGACCCGGGGCGGACTGTCGGTGCGTCGCTTGATGGCGACCTACGGCGAGGTGATCCAGGAGGTCACCCCCTGCGTCCTGGTCAGCCCCGACTCGCTGGCCCGGTTCGTCCCGTACGACACCATGACCTTCGACCTGGTCGTCTTCGACGAGGCGTCCCAGATCCGTGTCCCCGAAGCGATCGGCGCGCTGGCACGGGCCAAGTCCGTGGTGGTGGCCGGGGACTCCAAGCAGATGCCGCCGACCTCGATGTTCGCCACCGAGCTGGACGAGGTCGACGACGAGGGATCCGAGTTCGCCGCCATCCCCGACGAGGAGAGCGTGCTGTCGGAGTGCGTCCACGCCGGGGTCCCGCGGCTGTGGTTGTCGTGGCACTACCGCAGCCGGGACGAGTCACTGATCACCTTCAGCAACCGGGCCTACTACGACGGACGCCTCGCCTCCTTCCCGACCTCGCCGGGCGCCGCACTCGACCAGGGACTGGAGCATGTCCGGGTGGACGGCACGTTCGTCCGGGCCCGCAGTGGCCGCACCGCCGTCCCGGATGATGGGGTCGTCCCGGCGGGACTGCCGGCGAGCAGTCGAGCGGTGCTGTCGGAGCAGTCGCTGCTGCGGACCAACCCGGTCGAGGCGGCTGCCGTGGTCGCCGAGGTGTTGCGGCGCTGGCAACGCCGGGAACGCTCGATCGGCGTGGTCACCTTCAACATCCAGCAACGCAGCCTGATCGAACGGATGCTGTGGGAGTCGGGGGTACCGGGGGTCCAGGAGTCGTTGGACCAACGCTCCGACGAGCTGTTCGTCAAGAACCTCGAGACCGTCCAGGGCGACGAACGCGATGTCGTGATCTTCTCCACCGCCTTCTCCGCAACGATGCCGGTGTGCTGCCGCTGAACTTCGGCCCCCTGAACCGTGCTGGCGGGGAGCGACGCCTGAACGTCGCGATCACCAGGGCCCGACGCAAGGTCATCGTCTTCTCCTCCTTCGACCCCGAGGACATGCGGGTCGAGCAGACCTCCTCGGTGGGGCTGAAGCACCTGCGGGCTTATCTCGAACTCGCCCGCGACGGCAGCGTCACCGACCTGGCCTCGGACGGCCGCGGGCCCTCCCTGGCGCCACCCCCGACGTCCCACCGGATCGACCGACACCGCGACACGGTCGCCGAGGCCCTGCGAGGCGCCGGACTCGAGGTGACGACCGCAGTGGGCTTGTCCGAGTTCCAGGTCGACCTGGCCGTCGGACGCGGCGGTCCGGCGAGGGTGGCGATCCTGCTGGACGGCCCGGCCTGGCGGGAGCGTCGTACCGTCAGCGATCGCGACGGCATGCCGGTCACCGTGCTGCGCGCCATGATGGGATGGCCCGCTGTCGCACGGATCTGGCTGCCCGACTGGCTCCGCGACCAGGACCAGGTGGTCCGCCAGATCGTCGAGCTGGTCGACCGGGTGAAGGACCGGCCCCAACATCAGGACGGTCACTGGGTCGTCACCGCCGACTCGACCACCGCCGACCCGTCC
>DVLP01000139.1 GCA_018715445.1 Candidatus Avipropionibacterium avicola
CTGCTGCGCAACGGCTGGTACTGGGAGAACTACGCCTCGGGCATCGACTCCGGCCGGGCCGCGGGCAAGCTCTTCGGCGCCGCCGGCGAGGCCAAGGTCTCCGGAGCCGCCCGCCGTGACTACGCCGAGGCCGCCGCCGTCGTCGTCACCGGCGAGGGACACCAGGGCAAGACCTACGAGCTGGCCGGCGCCCCGGCGCTCACCTACCAAGACATCGCGGACGCCATCGGCACGGTCATCGGCGCCGAGGTCACCTACGTGAACCAGACCGAGGACGAGTACCGGGCCACGCTGGAGGGCTTCGGACTGCCCGCCGAGGCCGCAGCAGCGTTCGCCGGTATGGACCCGGCCATTGCCCGAGGCGCCCTGTTCAGCCAGAGCACCGACCTGCAGGACCTGATCGGTCGCCCCTCGACACCGGCCGCCGAGGCCCTCGCCGCCTGAGCTGCCCCAACACACCTGTGGGCGTGACACCAGCAGGCCGCTGACGTCACGCCCCTGGCCGGGGGACGTGCCCGGGTTCGGACCAGCCCGGGGGATCAGAAGGCGGTGTGGAGGCTGGCCAGCCGCGCCGGATCGGCCAGCACGTCCAAGCCGGTGATCCGACCGTCCTCGATGGAGACCAGATAGACGGCGTGGACCACCCCGTCGCTGACATAGGCCGCAGCGGGAAGGCCGTCGACCAGCACCAGCCGGGTCAGCTCAGCCCGACCGGCGAACACCCGGGCCACCGCATCGCCGCCGCGGGTCGTGCCCGTGAGCAGGGGTGCACCGTACTCGGCCCCCTCGGTGGCGAGCGTGACGGCGTCGTCGTCGGCACGCAGCTCGATCTCGGGATCCAGCAACTGCAGCAGGCCCCCGAAGTCACCGGCACGGGCCGCATCCAGGAACGCCGTGATCGCATGCTGCTGTCGACTCCGTACCGCACCGACATCGACCGCTCGCAGCTTCGCCCGGCCACGCGAGGCCAGTTGCCGCGCCGCGGTAGCGGTCCGCTCGACGATCGGGGCGATGTCGTCGTACGACAGCGCGAAGATGTCGTGGAGCACCAGGGCCAGCCGCTCCAGGGGTCCGAGTTGGTCCAGGATCACCTGCATCGCCAGGCCGAGGTCGTCGGCCAGCATGGCCTGGTCGGACGGATCGGCGCCCTCTGACGGCTCGTCGACGACCTCGGGCTCGTCGATCAGGTCCTCCGGGCGACTCGACCGATGGCGGATCTGGTCGATGCACACCCGTGAGACGACGGTGGTCAGCCACGCCTCGAGGTTGTCGATCGCCGCCCGCTCGGCGCGCTGCAGGCGCAGCCAGGTCTCCTGCACCGCGTCATCGGCGGCCCACGGCGAGCCCAGCGTCCTGCGGGCGATCGACTGCAACCGTGGACGGTGCTGGTCGAACCGTGTCGCCCACTCCTCCAACGCCATGGACTGCGACATCCGGAACCTCCCGTTCCACGGCTTGTCACGTTCTGCCCGGCCCAGCCGACTCAAGGGTGAGGGCGACAACAGGTCGCCCCGGAGAAGGAGTCGACCGTGACCATTCTGGACCAGCACCGCCTCGACCAGCTGCAGACCCGGGTCCGTGGGCAGGTCCACCTGCCGACCGACCCGGGCTTCGACCGGGCACGGCAGCCGTGGAACCGAGCGATCGAGCAACAGCCGCTCGCCGTCGTCGATGCGGCCGACGCCGACGACGTCGTCGAGGTCGTCCGGTTCGCCGGGCGACACCGGATCCCGGTCACCACGCAGGCCTCCGGCCACGGAGCGACCGGTCACAACAACGACGCCATCCTGTTGCGCACCGCAGCCCTCGACACCATCACCGTCGACCCCGACACTCGTACGGCCAGGATCGGAGCCGGGGTCCGTTCGGGAGACCTGCAACGCGCCGTCGCCCCGCACGGGCTCACCGCGCTGCCGGGCAGCTCACCGGTCGTCACGGTGACCGGGGCCGGCCTCGGTGGCGGCCTCAGCTGGTTCTCCCGGAGCTTCGGGTGGATGTCCGACAGCATCCGCGGGCTGGACGTCGTCACGGCCGACGGTGAGGCCCGCCACGTCAGTGCCGACTCCGATGCCGAGCTGTTCTGGGCCTTGCGCGGCGGTGGCGGCAACCTCGCCATCGTCACGGCGGTGGAGCTCGGCCTCCACCGCGCGCCGACCGTCGTCGGAGGTCGCCAACTGTGGCACGGACGGCATGCTCGTGCGGTCGCCCGGGCCTTCCGGGAGATGACCTCGACCGCCCCGGACGGCCTGACGCTGTGGTTCGAGTTGCTCCAGTTCCCCGGGGCGGAGCCGATGGTGGCGATCGACTCGACCTACCTGGGCGACGAAGCGACCGCCCGAGGGCTGATGAGCGCGACCGACCAGTTGCCCGCGCCGATGGCCGACTCCCGTGCGGTCCTGAGTGTGGCCGAACTGGGCACCATCACCGCCGAGCCGACCGATCCCGGGCCCGGCCAGTCCCGAGCCGAACTGCTGACCCAGCTCGACGATGCGGCTCTCGATGCGCTGCTCGACGAGCCCCTCGACCCGGTCCTCCTGGTGCAGATCCGCCATCTCGGCGGAGCCCTGGCCCGACCGAGCGACAGCCCCCAGGGCCCGTTGACCGCTCCGTACCTGATGTACGCCTTCGGGTCGCCGAGCAGTCCCGAGCAGGCCGACGCCATTGCGCAGAAGCAGTCCCGGCTGGCGCAGGCCCTCCCGGTCACCGGGCGCAAGCCCCTCACCTTCCTCAACCCCGCGGAGGACCTCAGCGCGGCCCTGCCGTCCGCGTCACGACGCCGGTTGCGCGAGATCAAGGCGGCTCGAGATCCCCAGCAGCTCATCCAGGGCAACTTCGGACTCGACTGAGGCTCGTCGATCACGCGGCAGGCGGTGTGGGCGGGTCGAAAAATGTCGCGCGCACCACACCGGTGAGGGCTTGCGCCGGGGCCGAACAGTGGCAGGATTCCAGTCGTGTCACAGCACACTCCGGAGGCCCCCCTGCCGGAGAACCCACACCGATCCCGTCGCACCCGTCACCGGAGCAGCCACCCGCGGCCACTCCCACGGTGACCCAGGGCCCGCACGAGGACACCAGCACACGCCTCTCGCACCTGCAGCCGCGTTCGGCACCCGGTCACGCCCACGACCAGCACACCCATCGGGGCCTGGGACCGAGCGGCGTCCCGAGCGGCCACAAGCCGCTGCCCCTGCTCATGCTGGGTGCCTTGGGCGTGGTGTTCGGCGACATCGGCACCAGCCCGCTCTACTCGCTGCAAACGGTCTTCTCCACCCATCACAACGCCGTCGCCCCTACCGAGGCGGACGTGCTGGGGGTGATCTCGATGGTGCTGTGGTGCCTGATCACGATCGTCACCGTCAGCTACATCGGCCTCATCATGCGCGCGGACAACCAGGGCGAGGGCGGCATCCTTGCCCTCACGGCACTGATCCTGCGCAAGCTCGACCCCCGCCGTCGCCGCGAGATCGCTGTGGCGCTGGTGCTGGGCGTCGTGGGCGCGGGCCTGTTCTACGGCGACTCCGTCATCACCCCGGCGATCTCCGTGCTCTCCGCCTTCGAGGGCATCGAGGTCACCGGCAGCGTGCCCAACGAGGTGATCCTGCCCGGTGCGGTGGTCGTACTCACCGTGCTGTTCGCGGTGCAGCGCTGGGGCACCGGCCGGATCGGTGGGGCCTTCGGCCCGGTCATGGTGCTGTGGTTCGTGACCCTGGCCGCGATGGGGTTGCCGCAGATCATCGCGCACCCGGGTGTGCTGCGCGCGGTCTCCCCGCACTACGCGCTCGCCTTCATGCTCGACCGCCCGCTGGTGGCCTTCATCGCCATGGGCGCTGTGGTGCTCACCATCACGGGCGCGGAGGCGTTGTACGCGGACATGGGCCACTTCGGTCGCCGCCCGATCTTCCTGGCCTGGACCT
>DVLP01000140.1 GCA_018715445.1 Candidatus Avipropionibacterium avicola
GAGCACCCATGAGATCGAGGCCACCGAGAAGCTGCTGGCGGCCATCGGCTGGGCCGACATGGCCCGCCTCGGCGTCTCCGGCGGCGAGTCCGACCACGGAGCGCTGCGCCTGGCCCGCGGTGCGACCGGGCGGCGACTGGTCATCCGCTTCGCCGGGCTCTACCACGGCTGGTACGACAACGTCCTGATGGCCTGGGACGGCAACACCGGTGGGGTCGCCTCGAAGGGGCAGTACCCCGACCAGCTCGCCGACTGGATCGTGCTGCCGTACAACGACCTCGCGGCCGCCGAAGCCGCATTCGCCGAACGGGGCGACGAGATCGCCGCGGTGATCCTGGAGCCCATGGTGTGCAACTCCGGGGCCCTGATGCCGGTGCCGGGCTTCCTGGAAGGGCTGCGGGAGCTGTGCACCCGCAACGGATCGGTGCTGATCTTCGACGAGGTCATCACCGGCTTCCGGCTGGCCCGCGGTGGCGCCGCCGAGCGCTACGGCATCACTCCCGACCTCGCGGTCTACGGCAAGGCCCTGGCCGGTGGGTGGCCGGTCAGTGCGCTGGCCGGGCGGCGGGAGCTGATGGAGCTGCTCGGCACCGGGGAGATCAACCATTCGGGCACGTTCAACGCCTCGGTGATGGCCTCGGCCGCGGTCTCGGCGACGATGGACTGGCTCACCACCCATGACCCGTATCCGGGCCTGGAGCAGTGGGGTACCCGGTTGATGGACGGCCTGGCCGAGGTGGGCCGTGAGCTCGGGACCAACCTCCACGTCCAGGGTCTGCCGATGGCCTTCCACCTCAGCTTCGCCGACACCGATGAGCCGGCAGTCGACAACCTCACCCTGTCCGCGATGGACCTGGCCCGCTACGCCCGGTTCGCCACCGACCTGGCCGAGGCCGGGATCTGGGCCGCCGGTCGTGGCATCTGGTACGTCTCGACCACCCACGGGGAGTCCGAGCTCGACGAAACCCTGAGTCGCTTCCGTACCGCGCTGCAGTCCGAGCTGGCCCGAGGCGCTGCAGCATGAGGGCCGGCAGGCCTCGGGTCGCCATCGTCGGGGTGTGGCACGAGACCAACAGCTATGCCTCCCGCCCGGCCACCCTGGCCGACTTCGAGGAGTTCGAGCTGCTGTCCGGGCAGGCGCTGGCCGAGCACAACCGCGGGGTCGGCTCGGTCATCGGTGGCTTCCTCGACGCCGAGGACGACTTCGACCTGGTGCCGGTCTTCTCGGCCGGGGCCTGGCCCAGCGGACCTGCCTCGGCACAGACCTGGGCCACGATCCGCGACCGCCTGGTCACCGAGCTCGCCGCAGCCGGCCCGCTCGACGGCGTCCTGGTCAACCTGCACGGCGCGATGGTCGCCGAGGGCTGCAGCAATGTCGAGGTGGCCACCGCCACGGCCATCCGTGAGGTCGTCGGCGAGGTGCCACTGGCGGCGGTGCTCGACCTGCACGCCAACATCCATCCCGACCTGACCGAGCTGGTCGAGGTCCTGGTCGGCTACGACACCTATCCCCACGTCGACATGCGGGACCGCGGCCGGGAGGCGGCCGAGCTGTTGGGGCGGATGCTGGCCGGTGAGCGGTTGTGCACCGTGCTGGCCAAGAGCCCGCTGCTGACCTGCCCGCTGGCGCAGGGCACCGAGGACCAACCGATGCGCGGGCTGCTGGAACGGGCCCGCGACCGAGCCAGCGAGGCCGGGGTGGTGCGGGTCAGCATCGCGGCCGGGTTCCCGTACGACGACGTCGCGACGGTCGGCAACTCCGCCTACGTGGTGGCCGCGGTCGCCGACCGCCGGATCGCCGCCCGGGTGGCCGACGAGACCATCGCCGACATCGAGGGACGCGCCCACGAGTTCGGGCTCGACCGACCCACCCCCGACAAGGCGGTGGCCGAGGCGTTGGAGCAGGAGGTCGCCCCGGTCGTGCTGGCCGATGTCGCCGACAACGTCGGTGGCGGCTGTCCCGGCGACGGCACGGCCGTCCTGGTGGAGCTGCTCGCCCAACAGGCACCCGATGCGGTGGTGATCATCGCCGACCGTGAGGTCGCAGCCGCGGCGACACGGGCCGGGGAGGGTGCGGTGCTGACCGACCTGCTGCTCGGCGGCAAGACCGACCGGCTGCACGGTGAGCCGGTCCGGATCCCTCGGGCCGAGGTGGTCCGCCTCACCGACGGCGACTACGTCTCGACCAGTACGTGGCAGACCGGGCAACGCTTCACCCTCGGCCCCAGCGCGCTGTTGCGGGTCGACGGGGTGCAGATCCTGGTCACCGACCGAGCGGTGCCACCGTTCCACCGTGACCAACTCACCCTCGTCGGCATCGATCCGGCCCGCACCGCGGTGCTGGTGGCCAAGAGCGCGGTGGCGTGGCGGGCGGCCTTCGGTGATGCCGCACTGGCCATCGAGGTCGACGGGCCGGGTGCCTGCCCGATCGATCTGGGCCGGTTGCCGCGCACCACGACACCGATGCGGGTGCGGGCCGGCGAGCAGGCCTGACATGGCCACCGACGGGCCCGGACCGTGCCCGACGAGGTCTGGATCACAACAAGTCGACCCTTGGTGGCTGGCCGGGGTCAATGAGTCGTAAGGTGACCTCCGTGGCGACAACTACCCTCACTCCTCAGGCCAGAGCGCTGAGATCAACGGTGGTGACCAAGGCGGTCATGGCCGTCAGTGGGTTGATCATGGTGGGCTTCCTGGTGGCCCACATGTACGGCAACCTGCTCGTCTTCGGCGGACCGGTCATGTTCAACGAGTACGCGGCGCACCTGCGCACCATCGGCGAGCCGATGATCCCGTACAGCGGGATCCTGTGGGTCGTACGGATCGTGCTGCTGGTCAGCGTCGTGGCGCACATCGTCTCGGTGGTGAAGCTGTGGCGTCGCAGCCACGCCGCCACCGGCACCGGCAAGCGCTACCTGTCGAAGAAGCGCCGGTTCACCGGCGTCCAGGGCACCTACGCGGCCTTCACCATGCGGATGGGAGGCATCACCCTCGCGCTCTACGTGGTGTTCCACCTGCTCCACCTGACGTGGAAGGTGGTCAACCCCGGCGGTGGCCACGAGCCGTACGAGCGGGTGGTGCTCAGCTTCCAGAACTGGTGGATGGTCCTGATCTACGCCCTGGCCATGGTCTTCCTCGGACTCCACCTGCGCCACGGGGTCTGGAGTGCGCTGACCACCCTCGGTGCCAACACCTCGCCGGTGGCCCGCCGTCGGCTCAACCTGGTCGCCGTCGCCGTCGCGGTGGTGCTGGTGATCGGGTTCCTGCTGCCCCCGTTCTCGATTCTGCTCGGATTGGTGAAGTGACGATGGCCGACAACAACGCGACCCTCTCGGTGGATGCCGACGAGCTGTACGTCGAGGGTCCCCAGATCCACGACACCAAGGCGCCCGCGGTGCCGGTCGAGCAGATGTGGGACCAGCGGCGCTTCGACGCCGCCCTGGTCAACCCGGCCAACCGCCGCAAGATGAGCGTGATCATCGTCGGCACCGGTCTGGCCGGTGGCTCGGCCGCCGCCACCCTCGGTGAGGCCGGCTACCACGTCAAGAGCTTCTGCTACCAGGACAGCCCGCGACGGGCCCACTCGATCGCCGCCCAGGGTGGCATCAACGCGGCCAAGAACTACCGCAACGACGGCGACTCGGTCTATCGGCTGTTCTACGACACCGTCAAGGGTGGCGACTACCGCTCGCGGGAGTCGAACGTCTACCGCCTGGCCCAGGTCTCGGCCAACATCATCGACCAGTGCGTCGCCCAGGGCGTGCCCTTCGCCCGCGAGTACGGCGGCCTGCTCGACACCCGCTCCTTCGGTGGCGTCCAGGTGCAGCGCACCTTCTACGCCCGTGGCCAGACCGGCCAGCAGCTGCTGATCGGCGCCTACCAGGCCCTGGAGCGCCAGATCAAGGCCGGCACGGTGGAGATGCACACCCGCCACGAGATGCTCGAGCTGATCGTGGTCGACGGCAAGGCCCGCGGCATCGTCGCCCGTGACATGGTCACCGGCGAGATCGAGACCCACTTCGCCGATGCCGTCGTGCTCGCCACCGGCGGGTACGGCAATGTGTTCTTCCTGTCGACCAACGCGATGGGCTGCAATGTCACCGCCTCCTGGCGGGCCCACCGCAAGGGCGCCTACTTCGCGAACCCGTGCTACACCCAGATCCACCCGACCTGCATCCCGGTCTCGGGTGAGTACCAGTCCAAGCTCACCCTGATGAGTGAGTCGTTGCGCAACGACGGTCGCATCTGGGTGCCGAAGTCGGGCGAGGACAAGCGCGACCCCCGCGAGATCCCCGAAGCGGATCGCGACTACTACCTGGAGCGGATCTACCCGAGCTTCGGCAACCTCGTGCCACGTGACATCGCCTCGCGGGCGGCCAAGTACGTCTGTGACGAGGGTCGCGGCGTCGGCCCCGGTGGGCTGGGCGTCTACCTCGACTTCGCCGATGCCATCCAGCGGATGGGGCGCAAGACTGTCGAGAACAA
>DVLP01000141.1 GCA_018715445.1 Candidatus Avipropionibacterium avicola
GTCGGGCGGTGTCCTCGACCAGGGTGGCCAGATGGGGATGGTCGAGTCCGCGGGCGAGATCGGCAACCGTACGCGTCGGCGTCAGGACCGATCGGCGTCGCAGCACCTGGTCGTACGAGACGAGCTCGGCCTCACCGCCCAGGGGACGCAGGGCCTGGGCCACCTCGTCGAGGTGGTCGACCAGGTCACGCCAGCGTTCGGCCACGGCGCGGCCGTAGGTCTGGCCCAGCACGGAGAACTGGACACCCCGTTCGGTCGGCAGCACGAGCTCGGCGCCGTCGGCGAAGACGTGCCGGGGCGCCGGGGCAGGGACCAGGGCATGTCCAGCCCGGGCCAACTCGTCGTCGAACGCCCGCCCACTCTTGCGGAACAGGTCACGCCACGGGGCCGGGAAGGCGAGCATCTGCGGCCAACGGTCGAGGAGCACGTCCTCGTCCTGACCAGGGTGGGGGGCCAGCGAGCCACCGAGGGCCCCCTCGGCCTCCAGCACCAGTACGGAGTGTCGATTCTTGGCCAGCCGGGCTGCGGCAGCCATGCCGGCGAGGGTCCCACCGACGACGACACAGTCCCAGACCGTCACGGCCGTTCCTCAGCCACGACGACCCCGCCGGATGCGTTCGACCAGCGGCGGCTTCTTCGGCGGACGCAACTGCTGGGTCCGCCGCGCCAGGTGGCGCAGGCGCTGCAGCGAGTCCTTGATCCGGCCACGGAGCACGAAGCTGGTGGCGGCCCCCAGGACCACCAGGGCGGCGGCGACCACAGCGGTGACCCCCGGGACGAGGAAGGCGCAGGTGACCGCGACCACGACGGCGACGTCCTCGGCGACCGACAGCGCGATCGTGCCGGCTGGTTGGCTGGGCCGGGTCGTGGCCAGCCGGAAGGCCATCTTGACCAGATGGGTGAGCAGGGCCGCCACGACCCCGACCACACCCATGCCGATGGCCGAGCCCGTCCCGTACGAGCTGCCGATCAGGGCACCGATGAAGCCGCCGGCGACCGGTCGGGCGAGGGTGCCGACCACGTCGAGCAGGGAGTCCCACGGGCAGAACTTGTCGACCACCAACTCGATCGCGGCCAGCACGGCCATCACGATCAGGACGTCGGTGCGTTGGAATGCTGCCGGGACGGGGTCGACATCGGCGAAGCGGCCGAGCAGACCCAGCACCACCACCGTGACCGAAGCGTTCACCCCGCTGGCCCAACCGGTCGCGAACACGAGCGGGAGCAGTTCCATGCAGGTGAGCGTAGTCGTGGACCCCGTCGGTGGGATGTGCGCCCCAACGCTGGTCACGACCGGGTCGGGAGGTTAGGGTACCCTTTGTGATCTCTCGACGCGCCCTCGGCGGCTCCACCCTGCTCACCCTGCTGGCCGCAGGCTGCTCCCGTGGCTCGGGGTCCTCGCCTGAGTCCGGTCCACCGGTCGATCCGGGCAGGGGTGACGGCTTTCCTGTCACCCTGACGCACGCCTTCGGGACCACCACGGTCGAGGCGGCGCCGCAGCGGGTGGTCACGATCGGCTTCAACGAGCAGGACTTCGCCCTGGCGCTCGGGGTGGAGCCGGTCGGGGTCCGCGAGTTCCTCGGCTATGACGCCCCGAACCGTCCATGGGCCCCCGAAGCGGTGCGGGGCAAGCAGATCCCGACCGTCGGCTCCAACGAGCTCGAGCTCGAGACCATCGCCGCGCTGGAGCCTGACCTGATCCTGGGCATCCACTCCTACATCGACCGGTCGACCTACGACGAGCTCTCCAAACTGGCCCCGACGCTGGCCCAGACCGCTGACTGGGCCGCCGGCGCCACCCCGTGGGACCAGCAGGCCCTGCAGATCGGCACCGCCCTCGGCCGGGCCGAGCAGGCCCAGTCCGTGATCGACGAGGTCCGGGCCCAGTTCGAGCAGGCACGCACCGAGCACCCCGAGTTCGCCGACAAGCAGGCCGTCTTCGTCTTCGGGGCCAGTGGCGGGGTGTACCACCTCGGTGGCGACGACTACCGGAGTGGGTGGTTGACCGATCTCGGCATGGTCGTCGACCCGACCGGTGGCGAGGTGAGCCTGGAGAAGCTGGCCGACCTCGATCGCGACGTGCTGGTCGCCGAGGGGCTGTCGACCGAGATCACCGAGTCGGAGGTGTTCACCCACCTCAAGGTCGTACGGGAGGGCCGCTACGCCTACCTGGGTGAGTTCGACCAGGACTTCGCCGCCGCCCTGGGATTCAACTCACCGCTCAGCCTGCCCTTCCTGCTGGAGGTGGCGGTCCCACGGCTGGCCGCGGCGACCGACGGCGACCCGGACACCGTGCCGCAGCCCTACCCGGGCTGACGGGGCCTCGCCGACGGGCCCTCACCGCAACGGGTCGAACGGGCGCAGCGCCTCCGGCACGTGCCCGGTCGCGATCTGCTCGGCGAGCAGGCGACCGGTGGCCGGCCCGAGGGTGATGCCCCACATGCCGTGGCCACCGGCCACGTACACCCGCGGGGAGCGGGTGGCCCCGATCAGGGCGAGTCCGTCGCTGGTGCAGGGTCGCGACCCGACCCATTCGTCGCGGCGGCCGTCGAGGTCGACGCCGCTGAGCAACGGTCGGGCCGCCTCCACGATGGCCGAGATCCGTCGTGGGTCCATCGGTGCTTCCGGTCGACGGAACTCCATCATCCCGGCGACCCGGAGTCGGTCACCGATCGGTGTGCACGCCACCCGGGCAGCCGGCAGGTAGACCGGGCCGTGGGGCAGCGTGGTGACCGGCACGCTGAACGAGTAGCCGCGCCCGGCCTGGACCACCCGCCGGATCCCGTACGGGCGGGCCAGCTTCCCGAGCCAGGCCCCGGTCGCCAGTACGACGGCATCGGCGTGGTGCCCGCCGACGACCACCCCGGAGCCCGACTCCTCGACCGTCTGGACCTCGGTGTCGGTGACGATGGCGCCGCCGCGATCGCGTACGGCATCGGCCAGGGCATGGACGTACTGCCCCGGATCGACGAAGCGTTGGCCCCGCAGCAGGACGGCCGCCCCGATCCGGTCCGACAGCAGGGGTTCGATCTCGCGGGCCTGGTCACCGGTGAGCACCTCGTGCTCCATCGGCTGGCCGGCTGCACGGATGTGGTCCAGCTCGGCGAGCAGGGTCCGGCGCTCGGCCGGGGTGCGCCAGGCCGCGATGAAGGACTGGGCCGGGTGGGTCGGCGCGGTGACGCCGCCGTCGCCCAGCAGGTCGAAGCTCTCCAGGGCGAGGCGATTGATGCCGACCAGCTGGCCCATGGCCCGCTGCCAGGACCGCTGGGTCGAGTGCCGCAGGAACCCGAACAGGAAACGCAGCAGGCTCGGACGGGCGGCGGAGGCGGGGACG
>DVLP01000142.1 GCA_018715445.1 Candidatus Avipropionibacterium avicola
CGCCTGCCCCTGCGCCCTGGGCCTGGCGACCCCGACCGCGTTGATGGTCGGCACCGGCCGCGGCGCCCAGCTCGGCATCCTGCTGCGCGGACCGGAAGCCCTCGAGGCGACCCGCCGGGTGGATGCGATCCTGCTCGACAAGACCGGCACGGTGACCACCGGGGAGATGACGGTGGCCGACGTCCATCCCTTCGGTGGCGTCGATCGCGACGATCTGCTCCGCCTCGCCGCTGCCGCCGAGAGCGGGTCGGAGCACCCGTTGGCCAAGGCGGTGGTCTCGGCGGCCGACGGACTGGTCGTCCCCGATCTCACCGAGTTCACCAACACGGCCGGCCTCGGCGTCAGCGCCACCGTGGTCGAGGACCACCGGACCCGAGCCGTACGGGTGGGACGGCCCGCAGACGTCCCCGACGCGCTGGCCGACACCGTCGAGCTGGCCCGTCGATCGGGTCAGACCCCCGTGATGGTGTGGATCGACGACCGCGTCGCCGGCCTGATCTGCATCGCCGACACCATCCGGGACAACGCCCCTGAGGTGGTGGCGCAGCTGAAGCGCCTCGGTCTGGAGCCGATGCTGCTCACCGGCGACCACGAGACCGCGGCACGCTCCGTCGCCGATGCGGTCGGCATCGACACCGTGATCGCCGGGGTGATGCCCCAGGAGAAGGCCGAGACGGTGGCCCGCCTGCAGTCCGAGCGCAAGCGGGTCGCCATGGTCGGCGACGGGGTCAACGATGCGGCCGCCCTGGCCACGGCCGATCTCGGGATCGCCATGGGGGCCGGGACCGATGCCGCGATCGAGGCCTCCGACCTCACCCTGGTCCGCAACGACCTGGCCGGCGTCCTCGACGGGATCCGCTTGGCCCGGGCGACGTGGCGCACCATCGTCGGCAATCTGGTCTGGGCCTTCGGCTACAACGTGGCCGCCATCCCGATCGCTGCCGCCGGCCTGCTGAACCCGATGGTGGCCGGGGGTGCCATGGCCCTCAGCTCGGTGCTGGTCGTGCTGAACAGCCTGCGGCTGCGCGGATTCCGCCCGACCAAACCCTGAGCAGAGGCCTTCGGGTGCGCAGCCGGGCCCCGGCCGTGCGCCGTCAGGGGGTGGGCCGTTCCACGCTCACCCACTGCCCACCGGTGTCGAGGGAGTCGCGGGAGCCAGCGAGGACGGCGACCAGGCGGGCCAACTCCTCGGGGCTGGACTCGGGCTCACCACCTGCGAGGAAGTCGAGGTAGTGGCCGAAGAGGTTGGTGTAGAAGGCATTCGCATCGGTCACGGCGACGGTCCGCCACTGGCCGTCGACCTTCACCCCGCCGGTCCAGCCGAGCTCGGTCGCGGCATTGTCGCCGGTGCGGCAGTCGACCAGGGTGCGGCGCTCCCCGTGGTCGAGCACCAGCAGCCTGCTGTCGGCCACCCCGTGCTCGGCGACCCGGGAGATGTCGTGACCCCCGAGACGGACCGCGAGCGAGACGGTGTGGATGCCGTAGTGGTCCCACACGCCGTACCCGCGGGCGAAGGCATCCTCGACCTGGCTCGGGTCCACGCCGTCGAGGATCTCCTCGACCTCGGCGGCGTAGCGCAGGCCTGACCCACTGAAGATCGGGCTCCGGTACGACTTCGCCAGGTCGACGATCTCCCAGGCCTGGCTGACATCCAGGGCCAACAGCTTGTCGAAGACCACCCGCTTGCCGGCCGGCAGCACCTGCTGGGCCGTCGCCAGATGGGTGTCCAGGTTGTCCGGCGCGAGCACGATGATCCCGTCGGCAGCCTCGACCGCCTCCGCCACGGACCCGGCGCGCGGGACGTCGTGCTCGGCACACCAGTCGGTGCCCGGTGTCGGGTCGGACTCGTAGGCCGCGACCAGCTCGACATCGCGGTCGGCGAAGGTCGTGTTCAGCAGGCGATGGAAGACATCGGCGTGGTAGTTGGCGAGGTGATGGTCCACGAAGGCAATGCGCACACGCTCACGGTGGCACTGATCCGGCGTACGGGCAAACCCCGTCCCTCCTACTGGACCGGACACAGGAAAACCCTGATGACATCGCCTCGGCCGACTGTTTGGGTGGACCGATGACAACACACCGAAGCAGAGTCCCCGCATGCCTCGGCCGGATCGTCGTCGGCATCCTCCTGGTTGCCGGCCTCGCCCTGGGCGGCACGGCCTCAACGGCCCACGCGGGCAAGAACCAATCCATCACGGTGGCGGGTGGCCAAGCCACCTTCCAGCACTACGGCGAGATCCTCACCGCCTCGGACACCCGCAAGGACGGCCGCTGCGTCACCGCGACCATCAAGTGGGTCCACGGCGACATCAACAACCGCATCCTCTACAAGAGCGTCACGGCCTGTGGCTACGGGACCGTGAAGCACATTCGCCCCCTCAACTTCGACGAAGGCCAGTGGGTCGCCATCCAGGTCTGCTACACCGGCGGCGGCAAGGCCGACAAGTGCAGCAAGTGGCAGGACGCGGTGGCCTGACCCTCGCCCGGTAGCGTGGCGTCACCGCGGCCAGGAGGCGCCGCGCCGAGAGGGGATTTCCACCCGTGTTCAACACCGGACTCGACAACCTGAGCGAGCAGTGGTTCGAGGGACAGACCGCCGTCGTCACCGGCGGTTCGCGCGGCCTGGGGCTGGCCATCACCAGCGTGCTCCAGGCCCGCGGTGCCTCGGTCTGCATCATCGACAACAATGCCGAGGCGCTCGCCGAGGCGGCAGCCGTGCTCGATCCGCACCGCACCGCCACCGCGTTCGCCGACATCCGTGACGGCGAGCAGGTCGAGACCGCGCTCGCCATCGCCCAGCAGGCGTTCGGGCCCGGGATCGACATCCTGGTCAACAATGCCGGCGTGGTCGGCACCAACGGCCTGACCTGGGACCTCGACGACGACAACTGGGGCCTGGTGCTCGGCGTCAACCTCGACGGCACCTTCCGCTGCTGTCGCGCCGTCGCCCCGGTCATGAAGGACAACGGCTACGGCCGGATCGTCAACATCGCCTCCATCGCCGGCAAGGAGGGCAACCCCAATGCCGCGCACTACTCGACCTCCAAGGCCGGGGTCATCGGGCTGACCAAGAGCCTGGGCAAGGAGTTGGCCACCGACGGCGTCCTGGTCAACGCCGTCGCCCCGGCCGTGATCTCCACCCCGATGCTGGACGACATGACCGCCGAGCACGTCGCGTACATGAAGTCGAAGATCCCGATGGCACGCTTCGCCGAGACCAGCGAAGTCGCCCACCTGGTCGCCTTCCTGTCCAGCCCGCTGATGACCTTCTCCACCGGAGCCGTCTTCGACGCCTCGGGGGGACGCGCCACCTACTGACCGCGCCATCCCCTGACCAGGACCCCGACCGGTCAGGCCCAACGGGTGGCACCGTCCTGGCAGCGGGCCGTCCCGGACGTGAGCTCGGCCAGGTCGGCCTCCAGCCCGGCGCGGTCGGCGGGCGCGACGGCCACAGTGATCCGTACCGACGGGCCCGACTCTGTGGCGAGCCCCCACTCGGTGTCGAGCACGGCATGGTCACGGTTGCGCAGCTCCGCCTCGACCCGTCCGGCGATGGCCGGGTCGACGACCACACCGATCTCGTGGAGCAGGCGCACCTCACGGACCCGGGCGCGGTCCACGGCCGCTCGGACCGCATCGCCGTAGGCACGCACCAGTCCCCCGGTGCCGAGCAGGGTGCCGCCGAACCACCGGGTGACCACGGCGACCACCTCGGTCAGCCCGGAGCCCCGCAGCACCTCCAACATCGGGGCACCCGCAGTCCCGGAGGGCTCGCCGTCGTCGGAGGACCGCTCGATCGCTCCCGCCGGACCCAGGACGAAGGCCGAGCAGTGGTGCCGGGCGTCCCAGTGCTGCCGACGTACGGCGTCGACCTCGGCCCGCGCCTGCGCCTCGTCGGCGACCGGGACGAGTCGACACAGGAAGCGGGACCGCTTGACCTCCAGCTCCGCCTCCACCGCAGCGGCCACGGTCCGATAGCTGTCAGACCGATGGCTGTCAGATCCGCTCACACCGACAGCGTAGGCCCCTCAGCGGGAGTTGCGGACACTCCACAACCCCGGCCGTAGCCGATCCCAGGCCCCCGAATGTCCCGAATCCGGCCGATCGACGAGCGTGCCGTGGGCGATGGGCGAAGGACCCTTGCCCTCCGGTCGTCCCAGTCACTACGGTCCGGCGACATCGCTGTCGATCACCGAAGGAGAACACCGATGTCCCCCTCACTCCCACGACGCTCTGCAATCTCAGGACCGTCTGCGATCTCCCGTCGGCGCACACTCGCCCTGATGGGCACCGCCGTGGCGGCCGGAGCACTGGCCAGGCCGACGCTCTCGCAGGCCGCCGTCGTCCGGCCCGACACCCTGCTGGAGTGGGTCGACGAGCAGGTCGACTTCATCCTGTCCAAGCAGCTCAGCAGCGGCGCCGTGCTGGCCCCCGACGACGTCACGATCACCCCGTACTTCGTGAGTTGGGGCCTGATGGGTCTGGCCCGGGTCAACGACGAACGCTCCCGCACCGCGATCGGGCGCTATCTCGAGTGGTACCTCGACCATCTCAACACCGCCGAGGAGGACCTGTACGGCTTCGCCGGCACGGTCTACGTCCACAGTTACGACCCCGACACCGGCGCCGAGACCAGTACGGGGGCGTACAGCTCGGTCGACGCCGGTGTGGCCACCCCGGTGATGCTGGCGCGCGACGCCTGGGCCACCGGTGACACCGACCTGCAGGCCTACGTCCTGGACCAGATCGAGCTGTGGGAGTCGATGATCGACATCGACGTCAACTCGGCCCCCGACGGCGTGGCGCAGGACGACGGCCTGTGCGAGGTCCGCCCCGGCGGAGTGATCTATGTCCAGGACAATGCCGTGGTCCATGCCGGGATGCTGGCCCTGGCCGAGCTCGAGAAGGCCCTCGGCCGCAACGAGAAGGCGGCCCACTACCGCAGTCGGGCCCAGCGGCTGCGGACCGCGCTGCTCGCCAAGCTGTGGAGCGAGCAGAACCAGACCTGGCACTGGGCGCTGTCCAACACCGGCAAGCCGAGCGAGTCGATCCCCGAGCGGCGGTTCTATCCGGAGGGCTGGGCACAGTACTGGCCGGTCCACCTCGACATCGTGACCCCGAAGAGCCCGAAGGGGGCCGCGGCCTGGGCCTCCTACACCGAGGGCTATCCGAACTGGGCCGGCCTCGAGTTCGAGAACGACTTCCCCCACACCGAGATGGCCTTGGCCGCGGTCAAGATGGGCGAGCGCCACGAAGCGGTCCGCATGCTCCAGTCCATCCGGGAGCGCTACGAGCCGTCCGGTTGGGGCGACAACTGGTACGTCGGTGAGTCCGGCCACTTCATCCGGGCAGCCCTGGCCGCTGCCGGCGGACGCAACCGGGTGGGCTGGTGAAGTCTGGTCCACCAACCACCCGGGCGCCCGCCGCGGGCTCAGGCCTCGAGGTGGTCGAGCAGGAAGTAGGCCGCCGCTGTGTAGACGTCCATCAGGTTCTGCGACGTCAACGACATGTGGTGTTCCTCGTTGGGCAGTGACCGCTGGGTGAGGGCCACCTCGGGCCGCTTCTTCCACCGAGCTGTACGCACCCGTACTCGTCTCGGTGCCGGTCTCGGGGTCGTAGTCATGGACGTAGATCGTGCCGGCGAGGCCGTACAGGTCGTCCTCCGCGCTGTTGAGGTGGGCCAGGTACCACTCGAGATAGCTGCCGATGGTGGACCTGGCCCGCTCGTCATTGATCCGGGCAAGGCCCATCAGGCCCCAGCTGACGAAGTACGGGGTGATGGTGGTGCTGTCAGGGGCGAGGACTGCTCCGCTGCTCACCTGCTGGGAGCAGATGAAGTCGGCCTGTTCCTCGACCCAGTCACGTACGTCGGCGGTCCGGGTCGCGCGCTTCCGGGTCGGGCGCCGTCGGCTCGGGACGGCCGCTCGAGCGGTGGCTGGGCCGGCCAGGCTGCCGACAGCCGCGGCTGAGCCCACGAGACCGAGGACACTGCGTCTGGTGATCGAACGGATCGGGGACATGATCCAACTCCTTGCTGCGCTGCACGAATGGACTGGGGCGCGACGCTAGGGAGGGCACTCAGGGGTGTCAACGGTGCGGACGGGTTGTCCCGGCGGCAGGAGGGCAGTCCGGTGAATCCGGACACGGATCATCATTAGTGACCGGAGTCACAGCGAGATAGTGGCAGGCGCAAACGCGGAGTCAACCCCGAGCGGCCCGGCGTCGGTGGATCACCGTTCGGGGACGGCGCGGGGTCGGACCCGGCCCTCGAGGACGGTCTGCAGGAGCTCGACGGTCTCGGGCATCAGGTCGACCCCGAGCCGACGACTCTGTCGGACCAGCCGACGGGCCAGCCGCTCGACCTCGTCCCGGCGACCGAGGCCGTGCTCGATCCGGATCCGGGCGCCGAGCAGCAGCTCATCCCCCGGGGCAGCGGTCAGACCACGGTTCACCGCCCACCGGGCTAGATCGGACTCTCCCCGTGTCAGGGCGCGGGCGGCCAGTTCGACTCCGACGTCACGGATCACCGAGGCCATGTCGGTCCGCATCTCCTCGGCCCAGTGCCACTGTCCCGGAGCGGCATCGGCCAGCGGGGCGCCGCGTACCAGGTCGAGCGCCCCGACCAGGGCCTCGTCGCCGACCCGGTTGACCCCGCCGTGGACCAGCAGGCGCAGTTGCTCCCAGTCCGAGGTCACCTCGTCGGCCAGGTTGATCCGGCCGCTGTAGGCGTCGGGCAGGTACGGCCCGTCCTCACCGTCGCCGAGCCAGGAGCGCAGCCGTGACATGTTCGAGCGACGGGTACCTTCGGCGACCACCAGTCCGTTGGCCATCGCCATCGCCGTGGCATCGGGGTGCTCCATCAACCAGGCCGCGTACTCGATGCACTGCATCCTGGCCCGAGTCGGAGGGGTCCCCCTGGTCGCGAGCAGGTCGATCGGCCCGAGCAGCATCAGGGTCGGCACCGTCGGCTCCGGCATCCGATCCACCTCCTGTTGGGCATCGACCTCGGCATTCTCGCCCGAGTCGGTCCCGTCGCGCAGGACATCGGCATCGGCCCCGGCGACCAGTGCCCGCGCCGGCGGCATCCCCAGGATCGACGCCGTCGGGGCATCGTCGAGCTGGTCACGTACCCGTCGGGGGGCTTCCGGGTCGGCCCACCAAGGCGCCGGGGTCGTCGGGCCCGCCGTCCCGGCGAACACCTCGTGCAACTGTGCGGCGACCACCGGGCCGACCCGGTGGTACCGCAGCGACTGGTCACCAGGACTGAGCACGCCCCGCCCCTGTGCCCCGAGCGTGAGGGTGAGTCGGTCGGCACCGACCTGATCGAGATCCGTCAGGACCGCGACCAACCCACGCTGGCCCTCGTCGACCAGGTCCTGCAGCACCCCGGCCGAGTGCTCGTCCAGCGGTTCGGCGGCCAGCACGACCTCGGGCACCCAAGCCTCGGCCAGGGTCGGGTCGAGGCGCAGCGCGGCGATGCTGCGGTCACCGTCGCGGTGCTCGGCCCGCTGGCGCGCGGTACGTTCCAGCCGCTCCAGCACTGCCGCGGAATCGGAGCTGACCTCCAGTCCCGGCGCATCGAGTTCGGCCAGCCACGGGACGGCGTCATGCTCGGTCAGTACGGTCATCCGCACGCCCCGACTCCACGGGTGGAACGCCAGCTCGCAGGCGATTGCGCCGATCACGGCTGCCGGGTCCGGCGGCTGCTCCACCGGGTCGCCGACACAACCGAGGACGCCGTACTGCTCCAGGTTGACCAGGACGTGGTCGGTGCCGCTCACGCCGAGCCCGACGGTCGCCGGCCACAGGTACGGCTCGTCGGCCCACAGGTCGGGCTCGGCGAGCCACGACGCCGGCTCCTCGATCGTCCAGCAACGGTTGTCGGCGCCGATCGACCCGCCGACAACGAAGGGCACCGGGGGTGGCGCCTCGGGCGGCGCGACGAAGCGGAACTCACAGCGGCGGTCATCGACCAGGATGCGGTCCAGCTGCGGCACCGGCACCGACTCGGTACGGCAGTGCGCGGCGATCCGGCGCATGGCGCGGTCGACCACCTGCCCGGGCTGCGGGTCCTGTTGATGACCCAGGGCGGTCTCCAGGGCCACCCCGGCCGGCCCGGGATGGGAGATCCGGCGGCCGACGGGCCGCTGGTGGAGCTGGAGCACCCGCCGCGTCGCGAGCACCCCGAGCACGGCCGCAGCCGCCATGCCGGAGAAACCGGCCGCGAGCAGCGCCGGATCCGGCTCCACGTCGCCGGCGACCACCGTCGACGACCGCGTCAGGTCACGCCGCTCGACCGACTCCCCCGGCCCTGTTTCGGTCCGCTCGTGCGGTCGGGTGGGTGGAGTCGACTCGTCCCGGGACGGCTTGCGGCCCTCACCGTCCCGGTCATCGCGAGGTCTCTCGTCACGGGGAGCCTCCCGCTCCGGTCGGTCCTCGTCCGATCTGCGCCGATCGTCCCGGTGCCGATCGTCCCGGTGCCGATCGTCCCGGTGCCGATCGTCCAGGTGCCCCCGCCGCGAGAGCTCCTCGGCCTGCGGCAGCCGCAGGACCGTACCGACAGCGACCTCATCGGGATCGGTCAGCACATGGCGATTGACCTCGTACAACTCCGGCCAGCGCTCCGGCGAGCCCAGGTGCTGATCGGCCAGCCCGGCGAGGGTGTCGCCGGCTCGCACCACCACATGGGGTCCGATCGGGGCGGCGTCGACGCGGGGCACGACCAGCTCCCAGCCCACCTCGAGGGCATCCGGACCGTGCCGCTGCAGCACCGGGTTGGCCAGGGCGATCCAGCGCCACTGACCACCGTCGTCGTAGTACCGCTCGGCCAGCGTCCACAGGCTCTCCCCGGTCGTCACCCGGTGCACGGCCAACACACCGGGACTGCGCTCGGTCGGGGCGCGATCGGCCGCTGGTGAGGCAAGGCCGCTCCCGTTCGGACCTACCTCGCCGTCCCGTACCGGTAGCGGATCGACAACCGCGACTGCGGTCGCCGGACGTGGGGTCGGGCCCGACCCCAGCGCGTCGGAGTGCTGGGCGCGCGGCGTCGCCAGGGTGGCCAGTGCGGTGATCACCAGGACTGCAGCAATGCCCTGCAACGGCCCCAGACCTGGCAGCCGCAGCGGCCGTTCCCGGCGCAGGTTGACCAGTTCGACCACCACGCTCAGGGTGAACAACAGCCACACGAGCCAGGCGGCCGCCGTGACCAGGCCCAGCAGCAGGCTGCCGTCGTCGGGGCCGAGCAACACCTCCGACGGGGTCCGCCCGGCCCACCTGCTCGGATCCGGCCACTGCCCGATCACCCACAGCAACGGCGGCACGCCGAGCACCGCAGCCGCCAGCACGAGCCCGGCCACCACGGTGCGGACGAGCTTCATCGCCACTCCCCTCGCTGTCGCGCCATCACCACCGAGCTCCTCGAGCACCGGTGGATTCCCAGCCTGCGGCCCCGTACACCCGAAGTCCACAGCTGCGCCGCAACGGACAACACCGATTCACCCCAGCTCTTCACCGACCCGGTTGGCGAAGTGACCCCTTCGGTGCCTACTGTCATGGATGGCAGTCGAACTGCCGCTCCACCGCCCGTCGGTGGAAGTGACCCGCACATCACCCGGAGGACTCCCCAATGAGTGGAAAGTCAAGCGTCGACCGCGCGGAAATGGCCAAGGCTGCCGGCCAGATCGATGAGGCCCTCGGCACCATCAGCAACATCCAGCGCACCCTCGGCTCGAACGTCCAAGGCCTCATGGCCACCTGGCAGGGCAACGCTGCCACCGCCTTCCTGAAGGCCTTCACGGAGTTCGACAGCCAGTTCAGTGTCGTGCTCAACGAGCTGCAGACCATCCACGGCAAGCTCACCGACACCCAGTCGCGCTACACCGCCAACGAGGCCGAGCAGGAAGCTGCCACCCAGGGCATCGTCGGCCTGCTCAACAACTGACCCCAACGACTGCGAAGGAATCGACAACCATGAGCGACTACACCACAGTCAATGCCGGCGCGATGCAGCAGGGCATCGGCGACCTCCAGACCGCCTACACCGGCACCAGCACCACCCTCGACAACCTCGAGCAGCAGCTGAACGTGTCGCTGGGCCAGTGGGACGGCGACGCCCGTGAGGCCTACGCCATCGCGAAGTCCAAGTGGGACCAGGCGGCCAACCACATGGCCCAGGTCATCCAGAAGATGACCTCCACCCTCGGCCAGATCAGCGAGAACTACGACGGCACCGAGCGCGCCAACCAGCAGAACTGGGCCTGAGCCCTGACCCGTCGGCTGGCGCCGATGTGCACCAATCCATCGGTGGCCCATCTCTGCACGGGGTGGGCCACTGGTGTCCCCCAGTCCTTTTCCTTCCTCACTACGCACTGCTAGGAGCACGGCAACGTGATGACCATGCAACATGACGGTGGCGGTGGCAGTTCGGTCCCGCCAGTGACCTCCAATGTGACCGTGGATCCCGGGGAGATCCGCGCCTTCGCCCGCTTCCTCCAGGACATGGAGACCGAGCTCAGCACCACCCGCGACTCCCTGGCTGACAACGTCGGCGAGGCCGAGCGCACCTTCGGCAAGTACGACGGCGCGGAGACCGCGGTGCGCAAGCACGACACCACCCTGCAGGCCGAGCTCGACGCCCTCGACGCCTTGATCACCCGGTTCAGCGAGCTCACCGAGGGCACCATCCAGGTGTCACGCAAGTACACCGACCTCGAGGAACTGAACCGCACCAACGCCGACGTGATCTCGGCTCATCTCACCGCAGACGGAGGCGATCAGTGATGGCAGCCATGCAGCACGACGGCGGTGGCGGTGGCGGCTCCTCGCACAGCTTGGCCACCCAGCGTGAGCTCAACGCCCTGCTCTCGCTCTCGGACAGCACCGGGGTACGGCAGATGGCCGGTCGTTGGTCCTCGACGGGCCGGCGCGCCCACCAGATCGCCGATCTGATCGAGGCCAAGCTCGCCGATCTGACCGCCGAGGGCGGATGGACCGGGTCCGGAGCCACCGCGTTCGCCGAGGCCATCCGCAGCGATGCCCTGGCGCCGCTGCGCAACTACGCCCGACGCGCCGCTGGCGTCACCGACCAGGGTGAGCAGAACGTCAGTCACGCCAAGGACCTCGAGCCGATCGCCGAGGCCATCTCCGGCGCCAACCAGACCGCTTCGCAGAACAACATCCCGTGGGACGTCGACACCCGGTGGGACGCCCGCCAGAAGGACGTCGAGCAGTCCCTGCTGAGCAAGATCGACGAGCTGCTCACCGGGCAGGACGAGGCGTACGAGAAGGCCAAGGCCAATTCGCCGTACGAGATCGTCAACGGCAACGAGCAGGTCGTGAAGCAGGTCGCCAAGACCGAGTTCGAGCCGATCGAGAGCTCGATCCCGGCCGCACCGGCCTCGCGGTACTTCGACAAGGCCCAGGTCTGCGTCGACCCGACCGTGATGCGCTTCGACCTGCTGATGCGTCGTCTCGACATCGGCACCGCTCCGCGCCAGTCGGTGCAGAACGGGGTCGACGGTGTCGAGTCCGCCCTGCGCTCGTACGCCCCGCAGCAGACCGAGCAGCAGCAGGAGTCCGACAAGGGCAAGCGCGCCGGCGCCGGGGGTCCCTCCGGCGGTGGCGGCGGCAACCTGCCCGGTGGTGGCACTGGCGGCGGGGGTGGCTCGGTCAACCTGCCGGACGGCAACGGCGGTGGCGGTCCCGACACCGGTGGTGGCACCGATCTGCCCGGCGACAACCGTGGACCTGACGGCCCCGGTTTCGAGGAGCCGGACGTCGACGACCCCGATCTGGGCAACGGTGGCGACGACACCCCGCGCGAGCTGCCGGACGGCCCGAAGGGCAACATCGACGATCCGTGCCCGCCGGGACCGGGTGGCGACCTCGACCTGCCCAAGGCCGAGCCGCTGCCGGGTGACGACGACCTCACCGGTGGTCTGGACAAAGGCACCAGGGGCGCGGGTACGCCCGGCCCCGGCGCGGTCGGTGGACCGGCCCCCGTGGGTGGTCCCACCCCGGCCCCGACCGTGGGCGCTGGCGCCGGCGCCGGTGTCGGCGGTCTGGGCAACCTCGGTGGCTCGCTGAACCCGGGCAACCCCGGGACCAGCTTCTCGCTGGGCGCCAACGGCCGACCGCAGTTCAACCTCGGGGCGACGTCCCCGCTGCCCGGTGCAGGTGCAGGTGCAGGTGCGGGGGCCGGGACCGGCGCCGGTGCAGGTGCGGGTGCCGGAGCCGGTGGTAGCGGTGCCGGCATGCCGATGGCGCGCCCGGCAGGGCGACGCTCCGACGACGAGGAGGAGTCGGCCGAGCTGGAGGGTGACGAGACCTGGCTGGAGGAGGATCAGTCGGTGTGGGGCAACCGCGCCGCTGCACCTCCGGCGGAGATCCGCTGACCTCGATCCCTGCTCGCCAGTCCGCCCCCGTTGCCCCTGTGGCAGCGGGGGCGGTCCCGTCCTCGGGTGGCTTCTGCGCTGATTTCCCCACCACCCTTGATGATTTCGGGGCACGCCTTGGCCTTTCCGGGCATGATGGTGCCGTGCCGGAGATGCCCGAGGTGGAGTCCCTGCGCCGGTTCCTGACCGAGCGGTGCGTCGGGCATGCCATCGCGCAGGTCCATCTGGCCGCGATCTCGGCGCTGAAGACCTATGACCCGCCGTTGGAGGCCCTGCAGGGTGGGGTCGTGACCGGGGTCGAGCGGTACGGCAAATGGCTCGCCATCGATGCCGGTGGCACCTTCCTGGTGTTCCACCTGGCCCGGGCCGGGTGGCTGCGGTGGCGCGACGAACTCCCGACCACCCCGCCCCGACCGGGCAAGGGTCCGCTGGCCCTGCGCGTCACCCTCGACGACGGGTCCGGCTTCGAGCTCACCGAGGCCGGGACGCAACGCAAGCTCGCGGTCCACGTCGTCGCTGATGCCGCCCAGGTGCCGGCGATCGCCACCCTCGGACCGGATCCGCTGGACGACGACTTCACCGTCGCGGCCCTGGCCGCCATCCTCACCGGCGCTGGGCGTGCCCAGCTCAAGGGGGTGCTGCGGGACCAGCGCCTGATCGCCGGCATCGGCAACGCCTACTCCGACGAGATCCTCCATGCGGCGCGGTTGAGCCCGTTCCAGCCGTCGAACGCCCTGGACGACGAAGCGGTCGCCGCGCTGCACCAGGTGATCCGCACCGAGCTGACCGAGGCCATCCAACGGGCCGAGGGGTTGGCCGCCAAGGACCTCAAGGGAGAGAAGAAGTCCGGCATGCGGGTCCACGGCCGGGCCGGTCAGGCCTGTCCGGTCTGTGGCGACACCGTACGTGAGGTGTCCTTCGCCAGTTCGTCGCTGCAGTACTGCCCGACCTGCCAGACCGGCGGCAAGCCGTTGGCCGACCGGCGGATGTCCCGGCTCCTCAAGTAGCGGCTTCTACCACTTTCTAGGTCTGTACGGATACATCCGAAGACACCGGCATCGACCGCGGAGTCAGGTCGACGCGGACGGTGTCGAGTGCGGCGGTGTCGGCAGCCGGACCAGCCGTCGGCCCTGCTCCGGCTGGAATCCGAGGCCTTCGTACCAGGCCCGGACCCGTGACGTGCTCGGCGTCAGCTCGAGGCCCAGTCCACGTCGGTCGGCCTCGGCGATCAGGTCGGCCATCACCGCGGTCCCGGCGCCGCGGCCGCGTGGCCAGGCCGCCACCGAGGACACCCGCCAGGTCCCGGCAGTACGGGTCGACGGTGTCACCCGGGCGACGGCACGAGAGCCCGCCCGACGATCGCGGAAGACCACGTCGGCGCGACGAAACGCCGGCCACTCCACGGCCAGCACGGCGATCAGGACCAGCAGGAGCCAGACCAGCACGGCGCCGAGCACCCC
>DVLP01000143.1 GCA_018715445.1 Candidatus Avipropionibacterium avicola
GCCTCGGCGAAGGGCTCGGCGCAGGCCAGGATGACCAGGGCCGAGGTGACGAAGAGGGTGGTCACGGTGATCCGTCGGGCCCGCTGGGGCAGCTCCCCGATCTTGGCGGCCGGCCCGACGAGCTCGGGCTCCTCGTCGTCGCCGCCCATGGCCACGCGCACCAGGTAGAAGGCGAACCAGGCCAGCAGCACCAGGCCCAGCAGCCAGCTGATGGTGGCGGTCAGCGGCATCACGAAGGCCAGGATCGAGGCGATCGCCAGGAAGCCGAGCTCGAGGCGCGACTGGGGTTCCAGGACGACCTCACGGACGGTACGGCCGGAGCGGCGCGCCGCCACGGCGAGACCGACGATCACCACAACCGGCCACCCCAGGCCGAGCAGCAGCCGGTTGGAGCCGGTCATGTTGGCCGCAGCGAACTGGGCGTACGAGGGGTCCCCGCCGGCGCGGTAGGCGAAGAACAGGTCGACGGCGTACTCCGGCAGGACGACGATCACCGCCAGGATGGCCAGGGCCAGGCCACCGCTGATCTCGAGCTCGGCGGCCTCCGCGGCCCAGGCCAGCACGAACGCGGCTGCCACCACGCCGGCGCCGAAGACGACCAGGCCCAGCAGCGGCGTCAGATGGGCACCGGACAACCGGGCGACCAGCGCAGGAATCGCGATCGCCAGGCAGATCAGGGTGGGGCGGAGGGCTCTCAGCACGCGCCAGACCCTCCCATACACTTCAACGACTGCGCAAGTGTTGGATCAACAAAGTGGCGCTGTTGAGCGAGCCCGCGTGCCCAACATCACACCGACAGGGGACAATGGATGGGTGACCCTTGAGCCAACGCCGCAACAACTGGAGGTTGTGGCGCGTACCTTTGCCATGCTCGGCACCCCGACACGGCTCCACCTGCTCGCCCTCGCCGCCGAGGGCGAACGCGATGTCAGTGCCCTGGCTGCCGGGGCCGGAGTCTCGTTGACCACCGCCAGCCAGCACCTGAGCAAGTTGAAGCTGGCCGGGCTGATCAGCTCACGCCGCGACGGACGACGCCAGATCTACGTGGTCGACGACCCGCACATCCTCACCGTGGTGCAGCAAATGTTCGAGCACATCGCCCCCGACGGCAGCTTGGCACCTGATCCCGTACCCGGGCAGGACTGACCCCGGTTTTCGTGCACGATCGGTTTCACCAAGCGCCCAGAGATCGGTTGCCCAGCACCACTGCGCATCAGAACCGGGGTGGGTCAGCGGGAATGGACCCGACGCCCGGGCTGAAGCTTCTCGGCCAGGGCCCGTCGTGGTGAGTTGTCACCGAAGCTGCCGAGGCTGAGTCGCTTGGCATGAGCGGCCTGCTCCAGGTTGTCGGCCCGTTCGGCCTCACCGGAGGTACGGCGTCGACTCTCGGCCTCGACCACGTCGGCGAGGCGGGCAGCAACATCGGCCGGCACCGGCGGGGCCGGGACCGACGACAGGGTGACGGCGACCTCACTGAGGTGTTCGCCGCACTGGTCACAGTCGGCGAGGTGGTCGATCCGATCGTCGGGCAGCGTCCCGTCGGCCAGAGCGGTCAACTCGTCGGTGGTCAAATGGTTCACCGCTGCCTCCTGTCACACCGGTTGCCATCGAAAGCGCCCCGGTGGGAACCGGGACACGAGGGCACTGACGCACCGGACCGGCCCGCGGTTCCCATCAATCGTGATCGGACCTGCATCGTCATCCCCTGCCCTTCAGATGGGCCACCAGTGGAGCCAGTTTGGCACGGGCGCGGAAGCACCGACTCTTGACCGTGCCCGGAGCACAGCCCAACATGGCCGCCGCCTCCACGACGGAGTAGCCCTCCATGTCGACCAGGACGACGGCCGCGCGCTGGTCCGGGTTGAGCTGGGCCAGGGCCGAGGCCACGTCCTGCTGCAGGTCCTTCGCCGCGACGGCATCACCGGCGTCGACGGTGTCGGAGGCCAGCTCGGCCATCCGGTCCAGGTCGTCGGGCAGCGCCTCGGTGCGACGGACCTTGTTGCGGCGGATCCGGTCGAGACTGGCATTGACCACGATCCGGTGCAGCCAGGTCGTCACCTTCGCCTCACCGCGGAAGGTCTCGGCGCGACGGAACGCGTGGATGTAGGCCTCCTGCAAGGCCTCGGCGGCCTCCTCGGGGTCGCGCATCGTCCGCAACGCGATCGCCCACAGCCGACCCTGGTGCCGCCCGACCAGGATCGCGAACGCCTTCGGGTCACCGGCGACGTGGTCGGCCAGCAGGGTCGCATCGTCACGCGGATCGTCCACGTCGGCCCGGTCCTCGAGCACACCCGGGCCGTCGCCGGGCTCGGTGGACCCAGCAGCGCGGTGGTCGGTGCTCACCCGTACACCTCGATCTCGTTCAGCCCGGCACGGAAGCGGTCACCGTCGGGGCCCAGCTTGGTGAACACGATCAGCACGAAGCGCGTGGTCTGGGCCTCGTCGAGGGTGATCGACACCGTCTCGTCGACGTCGTCGACCCGGGCGATCTCGCGCCACTGGTCCATGGAGCCCTTCGGCGGCGCGTCCAGGCTGCCCGGGTCGTCGTCCGGCACCATCACCATCAGGTTGGCGCCGGTCACCGCCATCACCATCTCCAGCTGGCTGACGGCCTTCGGGGAGCCGAGGTCGACGATCATGCCGACCCCGTCCTTGCCGAGCCCGCCGAACTCCGGGCTGCCGATGTAGTGGTCGGTGGTCCAGCCGGTCGTCGGGTCACCGTCCCAGGCCTGCGGTACGCGGTCGGGGTTCTCGGTCTGGTCTCCGCCCTGGGGGTCGAAGTCGGTCCCGTCGACGATCTCCAACTTCACCGGCGGTGTGCTCTCCTGCGTGGTGGCGCTCACACTGGTGCTCGGCGTCGGATCGGTGCCCGGTTGGCCGCGCAACTGCACCATCACCGCGATGATCGCCACCAGCAGGATCGCCAGCAGCAACACGATCGCGCCGACCATCCAGCGCCGCGGCCCGCGGGACTCCTCCTCGTCCTCCGGCTCGACGGCGGAGCCGTTGGCGGCGGCGGCCGATCCCATGGCATCCGGGCCGTGGTCCTCGCGGACGGCCTGGGCCCAGTAGGTGCTCAGCGGGGACTCGGTCGTGACGACGGGCTCACCGGTCTCGGACGGTACGGGGGGCACCGGCTGTTGCAGGCGTCGCTCCAGATCGGCCGAGGCGTCGGCGGCGCCGAGGATCCGGGTCAACGCGTGGACCAGCTCGGCGGCGGTCCGGATCGGCTCACCCTGACGGGGGATCTCCGACAGGATCTGATCGCAGATCCGGTCCAGCGCCGGCGACACCCCGTGGCGGACCTGCCGCGGCGTCAGCCAACCGTCGCCGGTGGTGGGGGCGGCCTCCAGCCCGTACCGGTGACCACCGGGCCAGCGATGCACCAGGCAGGCGTACAGCACCCGACCCAGGTCGGCGACGTCGTGCGCCTCCTCGGTCTCAGGGTGGAAGCTCGTACGGCCTCGCCGGGGGCTGACCCCACTGGGGTCGGGGGTGGCGCGGAACTGGGCCCGGATCGCCAGGTCGCCGATCTTGACGTTGCCGGTCGGGGTGATCCAGATCGAGTCGGGCCCGATCCGCAGGTGGTGCAGCCCGCTGCCGTGCACACCGGCGATCGCGTCGGCGACCTCGCGGACCACCCAGGCCGCTTCCAGCGCGCTGAGCGGACCGTGGGCGAGCAGCTGGGTCAGGTTCTGTCCGGGGGAGTACTCGCAGACCACGTACGAACCGTGGTCGGCATCGAGCGACTGGACCGCATCCAGGATCCGCAGGAACCGCGAGTCGGTCGCGGTCGCCGCCTTGCGGGCCGAGGCCAGGATCTCGGAGCTGCGGGGATCGCCGGGGGCCAGCAGGTGGATGACCACCGAACGTGACAGCACCGAGTCGAAGGCTCGCCAGGTGACGACATTGCCGACGTGGTCCATCTGGTCCTCGAGGCGGTACCGCCCACCCAGCACGGTGCCACGACGCTCGGTCGGAACCGGGGGCCCCTCGACGGGCTGGGGGTACGAATCACCGGGCCCCTCGACGGGCTCGGGGGACGAGTGGCCGGGCTCGGGGGACGTGTCGTCGACCTCGTCAGGGGACTGTGGGGGTCGGATCGCGGTGGCATCCGGGTCGTCGGCCAGCGAGTGGGTCGCCCCCCGCTCCGTCTCCACCGTGGATCCGCCTTGACTCGTCTGATCGCCCGCCTGGACGGCAGCCGTG
>DVLP01000144.1 GCA_018715445.1 Candidatus Avipropionibacterium avicola
TCACCGCCATCACCACGGTCAGCAACCCAAGGGTGGTGGCCAGTGTCGTCGCTCGGCCCAGGACCTTCACCAGGCGTGGCGCCACCACGACCGAGCTGATCGCCAGGGCCAGGCCCCAGCCGAAGAAGACCAGGCCGAGTTGCCGGGCGCCGATCTCGACCCCGATCCGTTCACCGGCCGCCTCCAGCGGGAAGGGGCTGTAGGCGAGCAGCGCGAAGAACCCGAAGTTGTAGCGAGCCCCACCAACAGGGTGGTCTTGGTGCCGAGGCGGCTGGAAACCCAACTGGTGAAGAACATCGCCAACCCGGTGACCACGAGATAGCTGGTGAACAGCAGCATCGCCTGCGTCGGGCTGGCCGACAGGGCCTGGCTGATCGCCGGCAGGATCGGGTCGACCAGTCCGATGCCCATGAAGGCGACCACACAGGCGAAGGCGACTGCCCAGACGGCGAGCGGCTGTCGCAGGATCCCGGTGCTGGTCGAGGGTGTGGTCGGGCTCGGGGTGGGGTGGCTCACTGAGGGCGCTCCTGTTCGGTGGCTGTGGGGAGTTCGGTGCCGACGAGACGGTTGAGGATGTCGCTGGCCGCGGCGAGGGTGGCGCGCTGATCGGCGGGCAGGGCCCGGATCGCCGGCGCCAGCCGTCGGCTCGCATGCTCACGCAGGGCGACGAGCCGATCGTGGCCCTGGGGGGAGAGGGAGATCAACCAGGCCCGACCGTCGTCGGGATCGGCGCTGCGCTCGACCAGTCCCTCGGCGGTCAGTCGGTTCACCATGGCCGTGGCGGTCGGTTGGCGGAGCCGGTCGATCCGGGCGAGCTCGGTGACCCGCACCGGCTCATGTTCGGCGATGATCGACAGCGCCCGCCACACGGCGGGGGACTGATCGGGGTGGCTGGTCTCGCGGACCCGCCGGGTGAAGCGCGAACAGGCGATCATCAGATCGGTGGTGAGGTCAATGGCGGTCTCGGGCACGTCACATCACAATGCATAGCCAAACTATGGAGATCAATTCCGTGATCCAGCTCCGGGGTCGCTAGGGTCGGGGGATGTCGTGGCGCCGGGTGGTCCAGTGGGTGGCGGCCGTGGCGTTCGTCTGCACCACGCTCGCCCACCTGTGGACCCAGTATCGTGTCGATCCGGTGGGCATCATGGCCACCATCGCTCTGCCGTTGCCGGCCCTGATGGTGTGGTTCGCGGTCTCGACCCGACGCTGGCACCGCGAGAGCGTGGCGACCCTGGCCGGGCTCGCCTTCTCCTGGCTGGGGGACGGGCTGGGTGCGGTCGACCTCCGGGTCAAGATCGCGATGTTCCTGGTGGCCCAGATCTGTTATGCGGTGGCCTTCTGGCCGACCTTCCGTCGGACCTGGGGCCCTGCCGGTTGGTGGCGGGTGGGACTGGTGGCGGTCCCGGTGGCCGTGATGGTGGCCGTGGTGGCTCCCCGCGCCGGATCGCTGGCCGTACCGGTGGTGGCCTACGGCCTGGTCATCGCCGTGATGGCGCTGTGTGCCACGTCATTGGGGCCACTGGCCACGGCTGGCGGACTGCTGTTCCTCGTCTCCGATGCGATGCTCGGAGGTCAGGAGTTCGCGGGGTGGTACTGGAAGTTCCAGGGGTTGGCCATCATGGCCACATATCTGGTCGCTCAAGGCTGCCTCGCCCGTGCCGTGGCCGTACGGTCGTCGTCCTCGTCCGACGATCTGCCACCGAGTGGCTGACGCCGGCCCGCTCCTGCGAGGGCACTGCGGAGCGATCGGTCGTGGCGGGGGCCGGGGCCTCACTGTCGCTGGACCGGGGATACGGGACGTTGCGGTACGTCATGTGCGTGGGTGCGGAGGCCGCTGCAACTCCGCGATGAGGTAGGGGAGCGGTGGCGGGAGTGTTGCGTGCCGCCGGCTCCGGGCCGAAGCCCCTGGGGGAAGGGGCCTGTCGGAAGGAGTGGTCCGGAACCGGCGACAGCAACTGGGGGAGGAATGATCAGTGTGGAGGAGGAGTCACTGATCGGATGGTCAATGGGGGAGTTGGCCCTGCCCGATCAGGGCCAGATGCCGTGGTCGCCGCCACCGGTGTCGACCGAGGAGGCCGGCTGCGATGCCGGCGGGATGGCGTTGGCGTCGGCCTGGGCGAATCCGATGCCGCCCAGCATGGCCACCAGCGCGACGGCGAATCCTGCGAGTGTCTTCTTCAAGCTCATCGATGTCTCCCTGCTCTGGTGTCGGCCCCGTACCAGTTCTCGCTGGTGCTCAGCCCGGTGGGCCATGCCGACGACCGTCACGCTATGACAGCTGTGACAGGGCTGTCAACACACTTGACAGAATTGTCACAGCGGATATCGTCGAACCTGCACCGCAACCGGTGGCGCATGTCCACTGACAGCACCCACCCCCCGATTCGACGACCTCCGGAAGGCAGGATCGATGGTCGGCACGACGACAGCAATGGACACCTTCGGGTCGCGCCTGCGCGCCCTTCGCCAGCAGGCCGGCCTGTCCCAGGCCGCACTGGGGGGCGAGTCGTACTCCGCGAGCTACATCTCCTACCTCGAGAGCGGTCGCCGTCAGCCGACCGAGGAGGTCCTGGTCCATCTCGCCGGTGCGCTCGGCGTGCCGTGCGACGACCTGGTCGAGACCGACCAGCAGTCCTACGCCGTGGGCAGCTCAGCGCTCACCCTCCAGGTGGCCGACGCTGCGTTGCGTGAAGCCCAGCGCGTCGGGGACCCCGAACTGATCTGCGCCCGGGCCGAAGTGGTCATCGAGCACGCCGTCGCCGCCCACCGGGCTGACCTGTGGTGGCAGGCCCAGCAGAGCCGGATGCATGCCCTGGTGGCTCTGGGGCGCTTCGCCGAGGCCTGTGAGGTCGGTGACGCCCTGGCCGCCCACCCCATCACCCACGGTGCGGCGCAGCTGGCCTGCGAGGTGCTGGCGATGTTGGGGCGCGCCCATCGTGCCCAGGGTCATCTGGAGCTGGCTCTGGCCCGTACCGGCGAGGCCCTCGACCGGATGGCGGACGAACCGGTCGCGGCTCCGGTCCGGGCCGAGGTGCTCATCGTCCGGGTTGCGGTCCTGATGGACTGTGGTCTGGTCGACGAGGCCGTACGGGCCTGTGACGAGCTGAACCGACTGCGCGACGCCGTGGACTCCGATCAAGGACGGGGCCAGATCGCCTGGGTGGTGGGCAATGTCGCCTTCCTGACCGGTGAGGTCGCCTCCGGGATCGACGAACATGCCACGGCCGAACAACTCTTCCGACCCGAGGTCGACCTCGTGCTGTGGGCACGGTTCCGGCAGGCCTCGGCACGGATGCGCCTCGATGCCGGACTGGTCGACGGAGTGGCCGATCTGGTGAACAGTGCGGCCATGGCCCTGAGCCTGGTTGGCGGCCCGGGTGATCTGGCGAACCTCGAGATGGTGCGCGCCACCCAGGCCCTGGTCGACGGATCCCCCCGTGAGGCCCTGCTGCTGGCCGACGGAGTGGTCGACGAGCCGACGCCGTTGTCGCCGCAGTCACGCGCCGATGTCCACCTGCTGCGACACCGTGCCTGGTTGGCCCTCGACAACGTTGAGGCCGCCCGGGAGGCTCTGCGCCAGGCCGCACTGCTCTACGAGGCGGCTGATGCCTGGCAGCGCGCCACCGGTGCGTGGCGCGCTCGCGCCGACCTCGAGTCGGCCTGAATCTCACGAGCGGGTCTCGACCCCGTCACGGCTTGGTCACAGCTGCTGCGCCGATTCCGAATCGTGACCACACTGAGTGCAACGCAGTGGTCTCCCACGACGTAGTCACGGTGAGAACCCCAGCACCCGCCGCTGGCGGACCGAGAAGGAGAAGCAGCCGTGACCCATCGTCCTCATCTGATGCGCCGCATCGCCGCGGTGATCGCCGGGGGAGCGTTGGCCGCCACCCTGGTCGCCTGCGGCCCGGCGCCGGCCGACGGCAACCTGAGCCAGGAACCACCGGCCCCCACCGCCTCCGCGCCGTCGTCGGCGCCGTCCTCCCAGCGACCCGACGCGACCGAGACCACCCCGACCAAGCCCAGCACCTCGAAGCCGACCACCTCGAAGCCCAAGAAGACAGCACCGGCGGTGCTGCTGAAGGCCGGCGACAAGGGCGAGGACGTACGTGACCTGCAGGTCCGCCTGCGTGAGATCTCGTGGTACGTGGGCACCATCAGCGGCAGCTACGACGACGCGACCGTCGAAGCCGTCCGGGGCTTCCAGGCCAAGCGTGGGCTGCCGGAGACCGGCAAGCTCGACCGGACCACCTGGAAACGGCTCACCGAGATGACCTCCGAGCCGACCCACGACCAGAAGCACAACGTGCTCAAGCCCGGCAAGGCGATCCTCAAGGAGGGCTCGACCGGTGACCAGGTCAAGGAACTGCAGGCCCGGCTCAAGCAGATCGGATGGTTCGCCGAGGACGTGACCGGTATGTACGGTCAGGTCACCGTCAGCGCGGTCAAGGGTTTCCAGGAGAAGCGGGAGATCCCGGTCACCGGCGAGGTCGACCAGCGCACCTGGGACCGGTTGGTGGCCATGACCCGGACCCCCACCCAGGAGGAGCTGGACAACAAGCCGGCCGAGCCGAAGCAGCCGGGTGCGCTCGACAAGCGCTGCCTGACGGGCCGGGTGATGTGTGTCGACAAGTCCACCAGCACCCTGTCGTGGGTGGTCGACGGCAAGGTCGTCAAGGTGATGGACGCCCGCTTCGGTTGCCAGGGCATGGAGACCCGCGAAGGCGTCTTCCAGGTGGGGTGGAAGTCGCGCAACCACACCTCCACCGACTACAACACCTGGATGCCGTACGCGATGTTCTTCTCCGGTGGCCAGGCCGTGCACTACTCGCCGGACTTCGCTGCCCGTGGCTACAACGGCTGCTCGCACGGGTGCGTGAACATCCGGGACAAGGCCGGCATCACCTGGCTGTTCGACCAGGTGCAGGTGGGCGACAAGGTGGTCGTGCACTGGTGACGCACTGAACCGGTGGCCCCGAAGCTCGTCACCCCCGAGCGTCGACCCCGTACCCGACCCCGTGACGACCCCGAGGTCCTGCTCGTCAGGACTCCGGGGTCGTTGCGGGTGTTCGGGTATCCGGTTCGCGAGGGCGCCGTGATCTACTGAGATCTGGCCCCCATCCCCGGGGCCT
>DVLP01000012.1 GCA_018715445.1 Candidatus Avipropionibacterium avicola
AGGTGCTGCGGCTGCTGCCGAGTCTGTTCGTGCCGTACGACGACGACCACGGCCTCGCCGCCGACCATGCCCGCGTGGTGGCCGATCAGCTGTCGCGGGTCTACTACGGGGCGCAACGCCAGTGGTGCGACGAGCACGGGCTGGCCCTGACCGGTCACCCGTCGGCGCCGGACGAGCTGACCGCCCTGGACCACTTCAGCTGGCCGGGCCAGGACGCGGTGTGGCGCTGGGTGCTGCCCGGCCCGACCGCGCTGCACGGCCGCGAGAGCGCGACGGCGCGGACAGCGGCCAGCGCAGCCAGTGCGCGCGGCATCCGGACGGTGCTGACCGAAGCCCTCGGTGCGTACGGCTGGCGGCTGACGATGGACGAGGCGAAGTGGCTGCTCGACTGGCACCTGGTTCGGGGCACGACGACCTTCGTGCTGCACGCGTTCTTCGAGTCCGTACGGGGAAATCGAGCGTTCGAGAGCGAGCCGGACCTCGGTCTGCACAATGCCTGGTGGCCGCACCTCGATGCGCTGACGGCCCATCTGCGACGGGCGGTGATGGTGCTGGGCAGCCTGACCCCGACCGCGGAGGTGGCGGTGGTGGTGCCCGATGACCGGGCGCCGGTCGAGGAGGTCGCCGTGCTGTACGAGCACCAGGTCACCTTCGACTACCTCACCCCGCAGCAGTGGCGCACGGTCGGTGACCGTTATCGGGTCACGACCGTGATCCCGGCGGCGACCATCGATCCGATCTGGGACGAGATCCGCGAGGCCGGCCCGGCCCGGGTGCTCGACCCGGCCGGTCCTGCGTGGTGGACCGAGCTGACCGACGAGCAGGTCCGCGTACGGGAGGGCCGTCGCGAGGACCTGCGGCTGGGTCGCTGGCGTGATGCCGAGGACCGCGACTGGCTGATGCTCGTCAATGAGGGTGAGCAGTCCCTGTCGGTCGACCTGGGCGATCGGACGGGTGAGCTGTGGGACCTGTGGACCGGGCAGCGGTGGCAGGTCGACGGGCCGTACGAGCTGGGGCGGCGCTGCAGCGTCGTGGTGGCGCCGGCCGGGGCCTCCTCGACGCCTCCGGCCGTCCGGGCGACACCGGCCGGGTTGCCGCCCGGTCCGCTGGGGCTGACCAGTTGGCAGGCGCACCGTGGCGACGGGCAGGCCTGGACCGGACCGGCCATCGGCGACTGGACCACGGTGGCCGACTTGGAGACCTGGTCCGGGTCGGTCCGGTACCGCAGTGTGGTCGAGCTCGCCGAGGCCCCGAGTGATCCGTTGGTGCTCGATCTCGGCACCGTCGGCGACCTCGCCCGGGTGTGGGTGAACGGCGAGGTGGTGGCCGATCTGGCCTGGGCGCCGTACCGGAGCGAGGTCCCGGCCACCTGCTGGCGCAGCGGGGAGAACGTGGTGGAGGTGCTGGTGAGCAACTCCAGCGCCAACGCCTATGAAGGAGCGATGCGCCCGTCCGGTCTGATCGGCCCCGTCACACTCGGCTGATCCGCACCCTCACGCGCGACGGACGACCGCTCACTGCATCCGGACACAGAACTGCCCCGGTCCCGTGCGGGACCGGGGCAGTTCGGCAGGGACGTCAGCCGCGACGGGCGCGGGTGACGGCCTCGGTGTCCTCGACCTCCTCGGCCGGCTCGACGACCGGCTCGTCGGCCGGGCCGACCGCAGGCGGGGTGGTGCCGCCGGCGTCGCCGCTGTCCTCCAGCGCGATGCCGCGACGGCTGCTCATCACGACCACCACGACGATGACGGCCAGGGCCGCGACCGCGATCACGTAGCGAATCGGCGAGTTGGAGACCATCGACAGGCTGACCACGGCGGGCGCGATCAGCACGGCGACCAGGTTCATCACCTTGATCAGCGGGTTGATGGCCGGGCCGGCGGTGTCCTTGAACGGGTCACCGACGGTGTCACCGATGATGGTCGCCTCGTGGGCCAGCGAGCCCTTGCCACCGTGGTGACCGTCCTCGACAAGCTTCTTGGCGTTGTCCCAGGCGCCACCGGAGTTGGCCAGGAAGACCGCCATCAGGGTGCCACAGGCGATCGCACCGGCCAGGTAGCCGGCCAGGGCCGGGGCCCCGAGACCGAAACCGACCGCGATCGGCGCCAGGATCGCCAGCAGACCAGGGGTCGCCAGCTCACGCAGCGAGTCGCGGGTGCAGATGTCGACGACCTTGCCGTACTCCGGCTTGCCGGTGCCCTCCATGATCCCGGGGATCTCGCGGAACTGGCGACGCACCTCGTACACCACCGCACCGGCGGCCCGGCTGACGGCCTGGATGGCCAGACCGGAGAACAGGAAGACCACCGAGGCACCGACGATCAGGCCGACCAGGGTGACCGGGTTGAACACGACCGATTCCAGCTCGAACTGCTGGTAGGCATCGGCCAGCACCGAGCGGATGGCGTCGGTGTAGGAGCCGAACAGCGCGGTCGCCGCCAGCACGGCGGTCGCGATCGCGATGCCCTTGGTGATGGCCTTGGTGGTGTTGCCGACCGCGTCGAGGTCGGTGAGGATCTGGGCGGCCTCGCCGTCCACGTCGCCCGACATCTCGGCGATGCCCTGGGCGTTGTCGGAGACCGGGCCGAAGGTGTCCATCGCGACGATGACGCCGACGGTGGTCAGCAGGCCACAGCCGGCCAGGGCGATCGCGAACAGGGCGACGATCCCGACGCCACCGAGCAGGAAGGCGCCGTAGACGGCGGCGG
>DVLP01000145.1 GCA_018715445.1 Candidatus Avipropionibacterium avicola
CGCTGGCCCCGGACTCGGCGACCACACCGACCATGGCCGGGTCGTGGAAGCCCGAGGTGTCGTTGATGACGGCTGCGCCGGCCGCGACACAACGTCTGGCGACAGCGGCGGACGTGGTGTCGACCGAGATCACCACGTCACTGGCGGCGGCCACCCGCTCGACCACGGGGAGCACCCGGTCGATCTCCTCCGCCTCGGCGACCACCGGGGTGTCCGGGGAGAACGGCACTCCCCCGATGTCCACCCAGTCCGCGCCCCGGTCTGCTGCTTCGACCGCGGCCGTGACGGCCGGGTCCAGCTCGAAGGTGCGGCCCCGGTCGTAGAACGAGTCGGGCGTCCGGTTGACCACGGCCATCACCGCCACCTGACGGTCGAAGTCGAAGTGGCGTCGCCCGATCTGGCGACGAGGGCGGTCGAACCGCGGCAGGACGACTGGGGTGACGGACACGCCTCATTGATACACCACGGCAACGACACCGCAGCACCGACGAGGCAGCACCGGCGGGCAGCAACGACGAGGCCCGTGGCCGTCCTCGCGGGGCGAGGCGGACACGGGCCGCGTACAGGGGTGGAGGTGGCGGGAATCGAACCCGCGTCCTCGAGCGCCGAACCAGGGCTTCTCCGGGTGCAGTCAGCTACTGATTTTCTCGGCCCCCGCACTCACGCTGACAAGGTGGCGGACGGGCCCAGTCTCAGTGAAGTCCCGACGACGTCCTGGGACACAACGTCGTCAGCAAGTCTCCTAGTCGAGGCCAGGATCCGGGTCGGAGACGGCCCCGGGCTGACCCTTCGATCACTGCTCAGGCAGCGAGAGCGAAGTCAGTGCGCTTAGCATTGGCACTTGTGTTTTCCAGGGAGCATCAACGAGTTGACCCTGGATCCTCGACCCGCTTCCCCTGGGACTGACGTCCCAAGTCGAAACCGATCACCCCCTGTTGAGTTGTACCGATCCAGTGTAGCTCAGGGTTCCTGCTTCTCCGACAGGATTTTGAGCTTGATGACCTTCATCACCGGGTTCTCCCAGTCCTCACCCTGCGCGGCCTTGGCGCCACCGATCACCGTGCCCAGCAGCCAGCCCAACCACAGCAACGGGAACAGGATCGACTCGATGAAGTCGGGCAGGATCACCGTCGCCACGCCGGCGACGATCAGGGTCAACATGGCCACGGCCTGGAAGTTGAACGACTTGGCGGCCTCGCGACGGGCCTGACTGCCGGCGGGGCTGATCGCGAAGATGATGCCGGGCCCGACCAACCAGGTGAACAGGCCGAGGAAGTGGGCCAACGCGCCGGTGGCCTTGCTGGCTCCGGCCTGACCCTCACCGGGCATCACGACCCGACCGGTACCAGGACGCTGGGCGCCGGCGTACGGACTGACCTCGGCCCCGGTGGGCGCCGGTCCGTACGGGCTGGGGCCGTACGGCGAGCTCGGGCTGGGATCGGCGTACGAGGCGCGCGCTCCGCCCTGGCCGTGGTACGGCGTGGCGCCGGTCCGGGGCGCCGGATCCTGGTACGGGTACTCGGGGAAGTCCGGTCCCTCGGTGTCGAGGGCCAGCGGGTTGGACGCCGACCCAGAACTCGGCGGGCTCGCCGGCGACAGGGTGGCCGACAGCTGGCCGGAGATCCCGGACGGCGGTGCGTCGTCGGCACTGGTGGCGCTGGTGGCCGTGGGTGCACTGGTCGATGTGGGTGCACTGGTCGACGTGGGCGCACTGGTCGAGGTGGAGGCACTGGTGGTGGGCTCAGGATCGGAGGTGACCACGGCCTCGGCGGGGATGCCCGCGATCGCGTCGTCCAGGCCCTGGGCCGAGGTGGCCCCGACCGCCAGCTTGATCCGTCGGTCGAACTCGTCGTCGGTCAGCCGCCCGCTCGCGTAGGCATCGAGGAGCTGGTTCTCGATCTGCTGGCGGGCGGACTCGTCCACTCCCGGCCCGCTGTTGTCACCCTCGCCTGCTGCACTCATGCTTACCATCCTCGTCGCTCGCCCGGGCCCGGACAACCCGGAACCTCCCCCACCGGTCCCCGAGGCTACCGCGTGGCACCCTCCGTCGGCCCCGGTCAGCCCTCGGATCAGTCCCTCGTCCGACCGGCGTACGACCCTCGCCCGATCCGGCGAGCGACCGGCGGCCGATGGCCTGCGTGCCGCCGACGGACCAGAGTCGGTGGACGTGAACAACCCAGCACAGCTCGTCAACAGCCCAGCACAGCTCGTCGCCCGCGACCTCACCCATCACTACGGCCGTCCCGACGGTGGCGATCCCCCTGCCCTGGACCGGCTCAACCTGACCATCGGCGCCGGCGAGAGCGTCTCGATCATGGGTCCCTCGGGCTCGGGCAAGACCACCCTGCTGCACGTGTTGGCTGCCGTGGTCCGCCCGACCCAGGGCCAGGTGCTCTGGCGTGGGCAGGACCTGGTGCGTTGCCCGGACTCCGCCAGGACCCGGTTGCGACGCTCGGACTTCGGCTTCGTCTTCCAGTCCGGGCAGCTGCTCGCTGAGTTGCCGGCGGTCGAGAATGCCGCGCTGCCGCTGATGCTGGACGGGATGGCGCGGGCCCAGGCAGTCGCGCAGGTCCGTCCCCTCCTCGAGCGGCTCGGGCTCGCCCAGCTGACCCATCGTCGCCCCGGGGAGCTCTCCGGCGGACAGGCCCAACGGGTGGCGATCGCGCGTGCCCTGGCCGGCTCGCCCGGTGTCATCTTCGCCGACGAGCCGACCGGTGCCCTCGACAGCGCGACCGGTCAGGCGGTGATGCACCAACTGGTGGCAGCCGCGGCGGCACACCGGGCCGCGCTGGTGGTGGTGACCCACGACCCCCAGGTCGCCCGCAGTTGCTCGCGCACCGTGACCCTGCGCGACGGTCGCCTCGTCGGCGACACCGCCTCGACCGCGGCGGCGGCACGATGAGCGCGCTGCGGTTGTGGCTGCTGCTGCGTCGCGGGGCGGCCGCGACCTCGCGGCTGCCCGAGGTGCTGGCCGTACTGGCCTTCGCGGTGTCCTCCGGAGCCATGCTGGTCGTGCTGGGCGGACTCCACGCCATGATCGTCCGCTGGCAGGCCGCGCCCGAGGACGGGGCGGCGCAGTTGTACCTCTGGTTGGCAGTGGTCGCCTCCGGACTCATGGTGATCCCGATCCTCACCCTGGGTGGTCAGGCCGCCCGGCTGACGCTGGCGCGACGCAACGAACGCCTGGCGATTCTGCGGCTGTGCGGTGCGACCACCGCCCAGACCTCGGTGATCACCATGGCCGAGACCCTCGTCCAGGCCGGCCTGGGTGCCCTGCTCGGACTCGGCCTCTACGGACTCAGCCTGCCGTTGCTCACCCTCATCGGTTTCCGTGGGGTCCGGTTGTCGTGGGCCGAGCTGTGGATCGGTCCGGGCTGGTTGGCCCTGGGCCTGCTCTCGGTTCTGGTGCTGGCCCTGGTGTCCGGGCTGATCTGCCTCGCCGGGGTCGCGGTCACCCCGTTGGGCGTGGCCAACCGGGTGTCCCCGAAACGGCTCCGGACCGTACGGGTGGTGATCGCCGGCGGGATGCTGCTCGCCTGGCCGGTGCTGTTCAGCTACCTCCCGGCCGCCGGTCTGGTGCTGATGGCCCTCGGCACCGTCGCTGTCGTCAACCTGGTCGGCCCATGGCTGCTGATGGCCTTCGGTTCGGCGATGGCCGGTGCGGCACGGACGGCGCCGACCCTGCTGGCGGCCCGTCGGATCGTCGACGACCCCCGCAGTGCTTGGCGGGCCTGCAGTGCCTTCGCCCTGGTCATCATGTTGGCGACCCTGTCGTCGTTCACCACCGTCCTGGGCACCGCCGGCGACGACGAGCTGCCCCGGGACCTGTCGACCGGGGCGGTGATCACCATGGTGATCGTCTCGGTGGTGGCGGCCACCTCGTCGGGCGTGGTGCATGCCAGTCGGGTGATCGACCAGGCACCGGTCTACCGGTCGTTGACCCTGGCCGGCACCGAGGTCGCGGTCCTCGACGCCACCCGGCTGCGGGAGATCGTCTGGCCCCTGGCGGTCACCGCCCTGACCGCCGGCGGCTTCGCCACCCTGCTGTTGCTCCCGCTCAGCCTGCAGGCCCCGCTCGCGCTGCCTCGGTTCGCCGTGGCGGTACTGGGCTCGGCCGCGCTCACCGTGGTGGCGCTGCTGGCCTCGCGACCGCTGCTGCTGCGGGCCGCGCGTCCAGTGGTGCACCAGGAGCTGACGAGCGCGTAGGGTCAGGCCCATGTCTGAGAAGCCAGAGATCGATTTTCCCGACGGGCCTGCACCCGCTGACCTGCAGATCACCGACATCACGGTCGGTGAGGGCGCCGAGGCGACCGCCGGCACGACCGTGTCGGTCCACTACGTCGGCGTCACCCACTCCGGCGGCGAGGAGTTCGACGCCAGCTGGAACCGCGGCGAGCCGTTGCGCTTCCGTCTCGGTGTCGGTCAGGTCATCCAGGGCTGGGACACCGGCGTGCAGGGCATGAAGGTCGGTGGCCGCCGACAGCTGGTCATCCCGGCGCACCTGGCGTACGGGGAACGTGGCGCCGGCGGCGTGATCGGCCCGAACGAGGCCCTGATCTTCGTCGTCGACCTGCTGGACGTGCGCTGAACCTGGACGAGCGCTGAGCGATCAACGAGCCGCGAGGCGGTTGCGGGCCGCAAGGGCCCGCGCCGCCTCGCGTTTGCTGTCCCGCTCCGCGATCGCCTGACGCTTGTCGTACTCCTTCTTGCCGGTGGCCACGGCGATCTCGACCTTGGCGTAGCCGTCCACGAAGTAGAGCGCGAGCGGGATCAACGTGGTGCGGTCCTGACCGCCGAGCTGGCGGGACAGCTTGTCGATCTCACGGCGGTGCAGCAGCAGCTTGCGGGTCCTGCGTGCCGAGTGGTTGGTCCAGGTCCCCAAGGAGTACTCCGGGATGTGGGCCTGACGCATCCAGACCTCGCCGTCGTCGATGGTGACGAAGGCGTCGACCAGGTTGGCCTTGCCCTCGCGCAGCGCCTTCACCTCGGTCCCCTGCAGCACGATCCCGGCCTCGACGGTGTCACCGATGTGGTAGTCGTGGCGCGCCTTGCGGTTCTGCGCGACGAGCTTGCGCCCGTTCGGGTCGTTCTTCTTGGCCATGGCTCCCATCCTCCCCATCACGCAAGCACCGGCGCAACACGATTGCGGTGTGCCCACCGCAGTCGCGTCACGCCGGTGCTCGTCCGTGCCGACCGGCTCCTGCTCAGAGGTAACCCATCGGGTTGGTCACGCTGCCGTTGACGTACAGGTTCAGGTGCAGGTGGCACCCGGTCGAGTAGCCGGTGGTCCCGACGTACCCGATGACCTGGCCCTGGGAGACGTGCTGTCCGACCCCCACCACGTAATGGGTGGCGTGGTTGTACGCGGTGCTGATGTAGCGACCGTTGACCTTGCCGTGGTCGATCATCAGCCGGTTGCCCCACGCCGCGTGGAAGTAGCGCTCGGTGACCCGGCCGCTGGCCGCAGCCTTGATCGGGGTGCCGCAGCCGACACCGAAGTCGGTGCCGTCGTGCAGCTTGTAAACCCCGGTCACCGGGTGCAGGCGCATGCCGTACGGCGAGGTGATCGGTCCGTTCACCGGGTAGATGAAGCCGGTGCCGCCACCGCCACCGCCGCCTCCGCCGCTGTTGCCGCCGCCGGGGGCACTACCGCCACCGCCGCCACCGCCGCCACCGGAGGAACCACCCTTGTTCTTGTTGCGGGAGGCCTTCTGCTTGGCCAGCTCGGCCTGACGCTTCGCCTCAGCAGCCTTCTCGGCCGCGATCCGGGCCTTGATGCGCTTCTCGACCGCAGCGCGCTCGGACTCGAGCTCGGCGTAGCGGGACTCGTCCTCGGCGACCGCCTTCTTGGCGTCGGACTGGGCCTTCTTGTTCGCCGCGACCAGCGAGGCGACCTGGGCGGCCACGCTCTGGGCCTCGGCCTCGAGCCGCTTCTGGGTCTCGAGGTTCTCGGCGGCCTGGGCACGACGCTTGGCGACCTCGCGCTCGATCTCGCTCTGCTTCTGCCGCTTGGCGTTGAGCTCCTGCTGGATCTTCTCCAGCTCCTTGATCTTGGCCTCGGCGGCGTCGAACATCGTGCTCGACCACTGCAGCCGGGTCTGGAAGTCACGGGTGGAGCCGGCGGTGGCCAGCACCGCCACGGGCAGCAGGTTGGTGCGCTGCTGCCACTGCTGCTGCACGACCTCGCCAACCTTGGCCCGCTGGGCCTCGAGTCGCTTGATGCCGGCCGCAACTTCCTTCTTGGCCTTCTCCAGGGCCTCCTGCTCCTCGGCCAGGCGTACGGCCAGCTTCCGGTCCCGCTCGCGGGCCTTGGCCAGATCGGCCTGGACCTGCGCGAGCTTGTCGCGGGCATCGGCCAGGCGGATCCGTGACGCCTCGAGGGCGGCGACCTTCTTGTTCAGGTCCTTGGAGGACTCGTTGAGTTCCTTCTTGGTCTTGTCGAGTTGCTTCTGGATGCGCGACTTCTGGTCGTCCAGGTCGTCAGCATGGGCGGTGGTGGGCACGGTGAGGCCGACGGACACCGCAGCGGCCAAGGCCACTGCGATCGCCACTCGGACCAGACGACCCATTCGGTTCGTGCCAGCCGAGTGTCGCATCGGCCGGGGAAGTTCCCGATGCACTTGCCTACCCCAATCTGTCGTGGGGAAGCCCTTGGGCGTCTCCGAGAACGTCTCGGCGGTCCGGGTGGACCCTGACCCGATCCCTGACCGCCGAAGCGGTCTCATCGGGGTCAGACCCTGAGGTACTTCCTCGTCGTGATGAGCGTTGGGATTATGGCCAGAGCCAGACCAACCACCGCAACCCCCACCATGGCCAACCCCGCATGGGACCATCCAATCCACTCAAAAGCCTTGAGTGAGACTTTAGCTTTTTGGATGATGATGAAGTAAACCCCTGAGGCCAGTGTGGCGCATGCGAGGAGTATGCCCAGAGCTGCCCCGATCACGGCCTCGAACAGGAACGGCAACATGATGTAGAAGTTGCTCGCCCCCACCAACCGCATGATCCCGATCTCGCGTCGTCGGGCGAAGGCGGTCAACCGGATCGTGTTGCCGATCTGGAGCGCAGCGGCCAGCAGCAGCAGGCCACTGGCGGTCACCGTGGCCACCTGGATCAGGTTCATCCAGCTGAAGAGCGGATCCAGGTACTCGCGCAGGTCCTGGATCGCCTGGACACCCGGAAGACCGGCCACCTGGCCCACCACCCCCTCGTACCGCTCCGGGTCCACGAGTTTGATGCGATAGGACTCCTGCATCTGGTCCACCGTGAGTGTGTCCAGGATCGGGCTGTCCTCGTAGGCCTTGCGGAACTCCTCGAAGGCCTCCTGCTTGGACTCGAAGTGCACGTCGGCGACCTCGGGGTTGTTCTCCAGGGTCGCCAGGATGACCTCCTTCTGGGCCTCGGTGGCGTCCTGGCCGCCCTCACAGGTCTCACTGGGCGCCGAGACGGTGCCGCAGAGGAAGACCGAGATCTCGACCTTGTCGTACCAACGGCCCTTCATCAGGTCGACCTGCTGGTAGGCCAGCAGGCCGGCCCCGAACAGGGCCAGCGAGACCCACATGGTCACGATCACGGCCAAGGTCATGGTCAGGTTGCGGCGCAACCCCGACCAGGTCTCGGAAAGGATGTGGCGATGGCGCATCAGAAGTCTCCCTGATCGGCGGGCTGGGGTGTGGGTGAGCAGGTCATCATCACTGGTACCCGTACACCCCCTTGCTCTGATCCCGGACGACGCGGCCCTTGTCGAGTTCGATCACCCGCTTGCGCATCTGGTCCACGATCGTGGAGTCGTGGGTCGCCATCAGGACGGTGGTGCCGCTGCGGTTGATCCGGTCCAGCAGCTTCATGATGCCGACCGAGGTGGCCGGGTCCAGGTTGCCGGTGGGCTCGTCGGCGATCAGCAGTTTCGGCTCGTTGACCACGGCTCGCGCGATCGCGACGCGCTGCTGCTCACCACCGGACAGTTCCTCGGGCAGTCGCTTGCCCTTGCCCTCCAACCCGACCAGCTCGAGAGTGGACGGGATCTGGGCCGCGATGTCGCGACCGGACCGCCCGATCACCTGCATGGCGAAGGCGACGTTCTCGTGGACCGTCTTGCCGGGCAGCAGCCGGAAGTCCTGGAAGACCGTGCCGATCTCGCGACGCAGCGTCGGGACCCGCCAGCTCGGGAGCTTGTTGAGCTCGCGCCCGGCGACGAAGATCCGCCCGCGGCTGGGGCGGTACTCCCGCAGCACCAGCCGCAGGAAGGTCGACTTGCCGGAGCCGGAGGCGCCGACGAGGAAGGCGAACTCGCCCTTGGTGATCTCCAGGTCGACATCACGCAGCGCAGCGCGCTGCTGGCCGTCGTAGGTCTTGGAGACTTGCTCGAAAGTGATCATGGGCACGCCAAGTGGCCGGTCTCGGGGAAGCTGTGGGTGCCGCCGGAGCGGCCTACGGCCTCCGGCAGTCTAAACACGGCGACCAAGGGTGCCGGGATCGACGCGCCGACCGGGCTCAGCTGGCGTTCTCCTCGCTGCGGCGCCAACGGATCCCGGCATCGATGAAACCGTCGATGTCACCGTCGAAGACGGCGTCGGGGTTGCCGACCTCGTGGTCGGTGCGCAGGTCCTTGACCATCTGGTACGGGTGCAGCACGTACGAGCGCATCTGCGAGCCCCAGGAGTTGCCACCGTCACCCTTCAGGGCGTCCAGCTCGGCCTCGCGTTCCTGACGCGCCCGGTCGAGCAGACGGGACTGGAGCACCCGCAGCGCGGCGGCGCGGTTCTGGATCTGGGACTTCTCGTTCTGACAGCTGACGACCAGACCCGTCGGCAGGTGAGTGATGCGGACCGCCGAATCGGTCGTGTTGACCGACTGGCCGCCGGGGCCCGACGAACGGAAGACATCG
>DVLP01000146.1 GCA_018715445.1 Candidatus Avipropionibacterium avicola
CGCATCCCCGGCCCCGGACGCTTGCCGTAGAACGACAGCGAGACCCGTGAGTCGTCGGCCAGGTCGAAGGTCAGGTGGTCCGGTCCCTGGGTGCCCAGCCCGGACCCGTCGGGGAACATCGAGCGCGGCGCCTCCTTGAACGCGATGGAGATGATGCGCTGCCCGGCGGCCATCTTCTTGCCGGTCCGCAGGTAGAACGGCACCCCGGCCCACCGCCAGTTGTCGATCGAGGCCTTCAACGCGATGAAGGTCTCGGTGTCGGAGTCGCGGGCCACCCCCTCCTCGTCGCGATAGCCGACGTACTGCCCCCGCACCACATCGGTCGGCCGGATCGGCTCCAGGGCACGAAAGACCTTGTTCTTCTCCTCGCTGATCGAGCGAGGCTCCAGTGCCGTCGGCGGCTCCATCGCCACGAAGGCCAGCACCTGGAACAGGTGCGTGACCACCATGTCCTTGTAGGCACCGGTGGGCTCGTAGAACGCGGCCCGCTGGTCGAGGCCCAGCTCCTCGGGCACGTCGATCTGCACGTGGTCGATGAAGGTGCGGTTCCAGATCGGCTCGAACAGTCCGTTGGCGAACCGCAGCGCCAGGATGTTCTGTGCGGCCTCCTTGCCCAGGAAGTGGTCGATGCGGAAGATCTGTTCCTCTGCGAAGGTCTTGTGGACCTCCTCGTTCAGGCTCACCGCTGATTCCAGATCGGTCCCGAACGGCTTCTCCATGATCACCCGCGAGTTCTCGACCAGACCGGCCTCGCGCAGCATGTCCACCACCTGCGAGGCCGCCTTCGGCGGGACGCTGAGGTAGTGCAACCACTGCACCTGAGCATCCACGCAGAGGTCCTCGCCGGCAGCCAGCACGGCATCACGCAGCGCCCCGGCCCCCGCGGGCTGGGCCACGTAGCTGAGCCGACGGGAGAACTCCTGCCACTGTTGCGATGTCAGCGGATCGTCACCGAACTCGGTCAGCGCCTCACGGACCAGCTCACGGAACTCGTCATGGGTCAGGTCCTCCAGGGAGCTTCCGACGATGCGGACCTCGGGAGCGAGGTTGGACAGGTGCAGATAGGCCAGGCCGGGCAGCAGCTTGCGCCGCGCCAGGTCCCCGGTCGCACCGAAGAGCACGATGACGAACGGCGGCACCTCCTCGTCATGGCGACGGACCCGGGCCGAGGGATCCGGATAGGCGATCGACTGCGCACGTCCTGGAGTCATGGCCCCATGGTTGCACTCCCCCGCGCGCTGCTGCCAGTGTGGGCCGATGAGCTTCACCTCCGGTGACGGACTGGTCGCCCACTGGGACTTCGGTCGCGACGACTGGCGGCGCCCCAGCCACGGTGACCCCGACCTCGTGCTCGAGGACGGTGCCGGCTCCGGGGCCGCGCCCGGTGAGATCGACGGGCGCCGCCTGCTGGTGCTGAACGGCACGACCGACTTCCTGCAGATCCCGGCCGAACGGGTCGCCGGGCTGGACGTCGGACGCCGGAGCGGGCAGGTCACCGTGCTCGCCCAGATCGTGCGGACCGGCCCGGGGCTCGGCTTCGTCGCCGGGATGTGGCAGGAGGACGACGATGATCCCGGACGCCAGTACGGGTTGTTCGTCGACCTCGCCCTGTACGGCGGGGCCCACCGGGTGGCCGGCCACGTCTCGCGCCACGGCGGGGCCAGTGACGGCCTGCCCTACAGCCGTGATGCCTGTGCCTCGGCACGGATGGTGGAGTTCGGCCGGCAGCACCTGGTGGGGTTCACCTTCGACGGCGAACGGGCCGTCGCCCACCTGGACGGACTGGTCGACCAGCGCCCGTCCTGGACCGAGCCCGCCGCACCGTACGGCTTCGCCGAGCGCTACCCGAAGAACCCCTTCGCCTTCCCTGCCGGCCTCAACCGCGACCGCGCCTGCGACTTCACGATCGGCGCCGTGCGGTTGACCCGCGGCATGGGCAACTTCTTCAGCGGCGGCATTGCCTCGGTCACGGTCCTGGACCGGGCGCTCAGCGCCGACGAGGTCTTCGAGATCGCACTCGAGGCCCGCGACCAGGACGCACCGGTGGCCAGTGGTGGCTTCTGGCGGCCCACCGACCAGCTCGACCGACGCCCCGGCGCGCTCGCCCCGCCGGTCTGGCCCCCCGGGCAGTACGGCTGGACCGAGCTGGACCTGGACGACGGGTCAGCGCGACCGGAGGTCGACGTCGAGACCGTGCCGACCGCGTGGCCGGTCGGCGTCCGACGCGACGGTGACGGCTGCTGGCTGGGCGTGGCCGACGACCGGGACCACCTGGTGGTGCGCGACGTCGGAGCCATGGTGATGATGCGGTTCCGGCTGCAGCGCCAACAGGACCGTCAGCGGGTGGTCCCGGTGGTGCTGCGGTACGGCCGGTGGTGGCGCCCCCGTTGTCGCTGGCACGGCGACGGCACCGCTGAGATCGACCTCACCGGACGGGTCGCTGGTGGGCTCTGGGAGCCGTTGGACCTGCCGGTCCCGGCGGACGGCGACCTCACCGCCGCCGTCGGATTCCACCTGCTGGCGGGTCAGGGCGACGACGTACCGGCCGGGGTGGGCGAGATCGAGTTCTGGTGAGCTCAGAAACCCAGCCGGTTGAGGTGCTTGGCGTCGCGCTGCCACTCCTTCATGACCTTCACGTGCAGGTCGAGGTGGACCGGGGTGCCCAACAGCGACTGGATCTGCTGGCGGGCGTTGGTGCCGACCTCCTTGAGGCGGCTGCCCCGGTGTCCGATCACGATGCCCTTCTGTGAGTTGCGCTCGACGACCAGGTTGGCGTGGATGTCGAGCAGCGGCCGATCCTCGGGCCGGTCGGGACGCAGACCCATCTCCTCGATGGTGACCGCGATCGAGTGCGGCAGCTCCTCGGTCACCCCTTCCAGGGCGGCCTCACGGATCAGCTCGGCGACCAGGGTCTCGGTCGGCTCGTCGGTGATGTCGCCGTCGGGGTAGTAGGCCGGGCCCTCCGGGAGCAGGCCGACCAGGGTGTCGGCCACCACGTCGACGTTCTCCCCGCTGACCGAGGAGACCGGGATGATCTCGGCCCAGCGGATGCCGAGCTTGTCCTCCAGTCGCTGGATCGCGACCAGGTGCTGGGCCAGTCGTTCCGGGCCGACCAGGTCGGACTTGGTGGCCAGGGCGACCAGGGTCGGTCGTTCCCGCAGCTCGGCGATCTGGGTCACCAGGTATTCGTCGCCGGGCCCGATCCGCTGCTGGGAGGCGAAGCACACCGCGACCACGTCGACCTCAGCCCACGTGGTGCGGACCAGGTCGTTCAACCGCTCACCGAGCAGGGTCCGGGGTCGATGCAGTCCCGGGGTGTCGATCAACACCATCTGGGCATCCGGGCGGGTGATGATGCCGCGGATCGCGTGGCGGGTGGTCTGCGGTTTGGACGAGGTGATGGCCACCTTCGTCCCGACCAGCTCGTTGGTCAGGGTCGACTTGCCCGCATTGGGCCTGCCGACGAAACAGGCGAAGCCGGAGCGGTGGGCACCCTCAGGGTCGGTCATGGACGTCCATTCTCCTCGGCATCGGCCAGCTGGTCATCCTGGGACCCGGGCAGGCGGGTCACCAGCACGGTCGAGATCCGGTTGCGGCGACCGGCGGCACGCTCGGCCACCAGCTCCAGGTCGGCGGTGCGCACCTTCGCTCCGGGGATCGGCACCCGGTTGAGTTCCTTGGCGATCAGGCCACCGACCGAGTCGACCGAGTCGTCGTCGAGCTCGAGCCCGAACAACTCCCCGAGCTCGTCGACCGGCAGTCGTGCCGACACCCGGCAGGTCTGCTCGTCGACCCACTCCCAGGGCACCTGCTCGGCGGTGTCGAACTCGTCGCGGATCTCGCCGACGATCTCCTCGAGGATGTCCTCCAGGGTGACCATGCCGGCCGTCCCACCGAACTCGTCGACCACCATCATCAGGTGGGTCCGGGCCAGCTGCATGTCCTGCAGCACCTCGTCGACCGGTTTGGTCTCGGGGCACCAGTGCGCCGGTCGGACCAGTTCACGCACCCGGACCGAGGTCTGGGCCTCGGGATCGTCGTAGATCCGCTTCGAGACGTCCTTGAAGAACAGGATGCCGACCACGTCATCGACACCGTCACCGGTCACCGGCACCCGGGAGAACCCGGAGCGCAGGAACAGCGACATCGCCTGGCGCAGCGTGCGATGCTCCTCGATGTGGACCATGTCGGTGCGTGGCACCATCACCTCACGCACCACGGTGTCGTCGAGCTCGAAGACCGACTGGATCATCTTGCGCTCGTCGGACTCGATCATCTGGCTGAGCTCGGCCATGTCGACCATCTCGCGCAGCTCGGCCTCGCTGGAGAACGGGCCCTCCCGGAACCCCTTGCCCGGGGTCAGAGCATTGCCGACCAGGATCAGCAGGCGGGGCAACGGCCCCATCACTGCTGTGAGGGCTCGGATCGGGCCGGCCGCCGAGAGGGCGACCTGGTCGGAGTGCTGGCGCCCCAGGGTCCGGGGGGCGACCCCCCACGCCACGTACGAGACCACCAGCATGATCAGCGCCGGGGCGATGACCTGCACCCAGTCGTTGCGGATCAGATCGAACAGCACGATCGCCACCAGCACGATCGCGAAGATCTCGCTGGCCAGCCGGGCGAACAGCACGGTGTTGAGGTAACGGGCCCGATCGGCCATCACCTTCTGCAGGGAGGCGGCACCACCACGGTCCTCCTCGAGCAGCTCGTCGGCACGCGCACCGGAGAACGAGGACAGCGCGGCCTCGGCGCAACTGATGAGCCCGGCCAGCACCACCAGCACGAGAGCGATCGCCAGGGCGATCACCTGGGTCGCGGTCACTGCGGTGCTCGCCCGCCCCGGTTGTCGCGCTCCTGCTGCCAGGCGTCCATCAGCCGATGGTGCAGGCCGAACATCTCGGCCTTCTCCTCGGGCTCGGCGTGGTCGTGACCCAGCAGGTGGAGGATGCCGTGGACCAGCAGGTACTCCGCCTCCTGGTCCGGGGTGCGACCGTGCTCCTCGGCCTGGGCGGCGGTCACGGTCGGGCACAGCACGACGTCACCGAGCAGCCCCTCGGGCGCTTCCTCGCCGTCGGACGGCGCCCGCAACTCGTCCATCGGGAAGCTGAGGACGTCGGTCGGGCCGGGCTCACCCATGAACTTCTCGTGGTACGAGGTCATGGTCTGCGCATCGACCAACACGATCGACAGCTCCGACAGCGGGTGGATCCGCAGCTCGTCGAGCACGAACCGTGCCAGGGACACCAGGCCCGCGGTGTCGGCGGACTCGCCCGACTCGTTGTTGATGTCAATCGTCATCGTCGCTCCTGGCGATCACGCCGGCCCTTGCCCGGTGCTCGGTCCACCTGCGCATCGAAGCGATCGTAGGCGGCGACGATCTTGCCGACCAGTTTGTGTCGCACCACGTCGTGGCTGGAGAGTCGGCAGAACGAGATGTCGTCGACCCCGTCGAGGATGTTCGTGACGACCCGCAGCCCGCTCGAGGTGCCGCCCGGCAGGTCGACCTGGGTGATGTCGCCGGTGACCACGATCTTCGAGTTGAACCCCAGCCGGGTCAGGAACATCTTCATCTGCTCGGCCGAGGTGTTCTGCGCCTCGTCGAGGATGATGAACGCATCGTTGAGGGTGCGACCTCGCATGTAGGCCAGCGGGGCCACCTCGATCGTCCCGGCCGTCAGCAGGCGGGGGATCGAGTCGGGGTCGATCATGTCGTGCAGCGCATCGTAGAGCGGGCGCAGGTACGGGTCGATCTTGTCGTTGAGCGTGCCCGGCAGGAAGCCCAGCCGCTCCCCCGCCTCGACGGCCGGTCGGGTCAGGATGATCCGGCTGACCTCCTTGGCCTGCAACGCCTGGACCGCCTTGGCCATCGCCAGGTAGGTCTTGCCGGTGCCGGCCGGGCCGATGCCGAAGACCACGGTGTGGTTGTCGATGGCGTCGACGTAGCGCTTCTGGTTCAGCGTCTTCGGCCGGATCGTACGGCCACGCGACGACACGATGTTGTGGGTGAGGACCTCCGACGGTGCCGCCACGTCACGGTCGGCCATCATCGCAACCAGTCGTTCGACCGCATCGGCGGTCAGGCCCTGACCGGTGCGGATCACGGTGATCATCTCGCCGATCACGTCGGCGCCGTCGGTCACCGCCTCGGCGGTGCCGGTGAGGGTGATGACATTGCCCCGGACGTGGATCCGGGCGTCGAGCGTGGCCTCCAGGATCCGCAGGAACTCGTCGCGGGACCCGAGGATGTTGACCATGTCGATCGACACCGGCACCTCGATCCGTCGTTCGGCGTCTGCGCGTCCCTCGGGGTTGGGGTGAGGCTCGGTGGGCTGTGAGGTGGTCAGCGTTTCCTCCAGGTCGTCACTGCCGGGCCGTCGGGTGACGGCCCTCGATCTGGTCCAAGTCTAGTGTCAGACTGCCCTGCATGATGAGCGACTTTCCTTCCTATGACCCGGACGCCGCCTACGGGGACCCGTCCGCCCCCGGCGGAGATGCTCGTCGGACGAACTATCCCGATCTGGAGACCATGCTGGCCGCCGACCCGTACCAGGTGGCTGCCGTGCTGCTCCGCTCGGTCTTCCAGCCCCTGGCCGGGACCATCATCGCGGGTCGAGCCGACAGCAGCCGTCTGACCAGAGGTGCCGAGGACTGCGTACGGGAACTCTCCCGCGGCCTGTTCGCGACCCTGTCGGGCAACTATCCGGCCGGGTTCCTCGAGGTCATCGCCCGCAGCCTGGCGATCTGGAGCAACGCCCTGGTCGCCGAGAGCATGGAGCTCGGCAGTGGGCGGGTCACCATCCTGATCGAGCCCACGGCCCTGGAGCTGTCCGATGCCGACCTGGTCGAGCGCCTGCGCAGTCGCCGCTGAGTCTGCGACTACGATTCTGGCCGTGACAGACTCCCGCTCCGCCGCCCCGAGTCGCGCCCTGGGCTGCTACGACATCGTGGTCGGCCTGTTCTGCGGGCTGCTGCTGATCTCCAACATCGCCGCCACCAAGCCGATCCAGTTCGGTCCCGAGCTGATGCTCGGGCCGGTCCAGCTGCTGCCGATCGTGGCCGACGGCGGTGCCTTCCTGTTCCCACTGACCTACATCCTGGGTGATGTGCTGGCCGAGGTGTACGGCCTGCGGCGGGCGCGGCGCACCATCTTCATCGGTTTCGGACTGGCGGCACTGATGTCGCTGTGCTTCCTGGTCGTCGGGGCCGCTCCGGCGGCAGCGAGCTGGCCGAACCAGGAGGCGTGGAGCACCGTCCTGGGCTTCGTGTGGCGGATCAGCCTGGCCTCGTTGCTGGGCTACCTGGCCGGGCAGCTGCTCAACGCGTGGGTGCTGGTCAAGATCCGGGAGCGGACCGGCGAGAAGGCCCTGTGGGCCCGGCTGCTCGGCTCCACCGTGGTCGGCGAGCTCGCCGACACCGCGATCTTCTGCACGGTCGCCTTCGCCGGGGTGATGACCGGGGCCGAGTTGCTCAACTACACCGTGGTCGGCTTCGTCTACAAAGTGCTCGTCGAGGTGTGCCTGCTGCCGATCACCTATCTGGTGATCCGGACCGTACGGCGTCGCGAACGACTCGCCCACCCGGACGGCGCGGTGGCCTGAGCATGGCAGGTCGTGGACGTGCCGGTCGTCAGGCAGAACCGTCCCAACCGGTGGCGGCGAACCACTGCTCGGCCAACTCGTCGGACAGGGTCGCGGCATAGGTCTTCGACAGGTGCTGGACGTCCATGTAGACGTACACATTGCCGATCACCGGCCGACAGACCCCGTCGGTGCACACCCAGTTGGTCATGTCGATCGTGGCCAGCCCTGGGTGGGGCGGCAGCTCGAGCAGCGGCGAGTCCGGGGCCAACGCCTGGTCGCGCGGCACCTGGCAGCGCGGCGAGTCGGCCCCGTGGCGTTGCACGCACTCGGGCACGTCGAAGGCGAACCGCGGGGTGTCCCGCATCGCGACCACCTCGATCCCGGCCTCCAGCAACGGTTCGGCCCCTTCCAGGAAGCCGACCTCGAGGTGCTCGGGGGTGTCGTCGGCGCTCGAGCGGGTCGCCACCGCGACGACGGCATCGGGCTCGACGTCCAGCACCCACTGCTGCACGGCGGTGTTGAAGTCGTTGCAGACCTCGGAGATCCCCTCCATCGCCGTACGGTAGGCGCACTGGTGCATGGTGATGCCCATCAGGTGCCAGCCCTGACTGACCGCGATCGGTTCCAGGGCCGCGGTCCACTGCTGGGAACGGGAGTCCCCCACCACGACGACCGTACGGGTCGGCTCACCGTCGGGGCGGTACTCACCACAGTTGTTCGCCACCCACGGGTCGGTGTCCTCGGGCAGGTCACAGCGTCCCGGCAGACCGGCCCACTCGTCCTCGACATCGGCGTCGTAGGGCATCAGCCGGGCGTTCGGGTCGGGTTCGGCGACGTCGGGACGCAGCACCCGGGCGCCGGGGTTGGACTCCTGCGGCTGGGCGGCGACCTGCTCCGAGCCGCGGGTCAGCACCGAGGTCCACACCGTCACCGGCACCACGACCACCACCACGGCCATCGCCAGCACCAGCAGGCGGCGGCGCTTGGTCCGCTCCAGTCCGAGCTCGACGACCTGGTCTCCGGCCCAGGTGAGCACGACGGTGATCAGCACGATCGCCACGCCGTCCACCGCGGTCGCCCAGGACCGCTCGAAGTGCTGCTGCCACAGGACCAGGACCGGCCAGTGCCACAGGAACAGCCCGTACGAGTGCGCCGAGACCCACCGCGACACGGGATTGTCCAGGGCCGCGGCCATCCCCCACCGGCGGGTGTCGCCACCCAGCACGACCAGCACGGCCCCACCGATCGGCCACAGCGCGATCCAGCCGGGGAACCAGGCGTCGGCCGGCTGCAGGAACCCACAGGTCACCAACGCCACCACGCCGAGCCAGCCCAGCACCGGCAGCAGGCCACGGCGTACCCGATCCCGTGGGCCGGCACCCACGGCGGTGGCCCAGTCGCTCATCCGCGGGCCCCAACGGTGCAGCAGCACCGCGAGCAGGATGCCGACGCCGAACTCCCACATCCGTGGCAGGGTGAGGAAGTAGGCCCGTACGGGGTCCTGGGCGGTCTGGACGATCGACAGGGCGAACGAGCCGCCGACGGTCACGATCCCGGCCATGGCGACCCAGGCGGTGACATGGGCCCGGTGGATGCGTCGGGCCAACCACCACAGCCCGGCACAGACCAGGGCCCACACCAGGTAGAACTGCCCGGTGATCGCCATCGACCACAGGTGCTGCAGCGCCGGGGCCAGGGCCCGGTTGTTGGCGTAGTAGTCGACCGAGAGGTCGGCCAGCAGCTGGTTCTGGGTGAAGGTGACCGAGGCCAACGCCTGTCGCAACATGCCGTGCCAGCGCAGCGGTGGCACCAGGGCCAGCGCTGCGGCCAGCACCACGACCAGCACCAACGACATCAACGGCAACAACCGGGTGAACCGGGCCACCAGGGTGGCGCGCAGGGACCACACCGGTGCCTCGACCTGGTCCGGTCGGTCGACCCGGTGCAGGAAGCTGAGCGTCACCAGCAGCCCGGAGAGCAGGAAGAACACGTCGACACCGCCGGAGACCCGTCCGGTCCCGATGTGGTGGACCAGCACCAGGACGACCGCCAGGGCACGCAACATCTCGACGTCGCGTCGACGTCGGGTGCTCGTGGGTCTGTCGGATGCGGTCTCGGCCCGTGCCACTGCCATGGCCTCCTTCCGGGACCGGAGGTCAGGTTCGGCCGACCATGATAACGAATCGGACACGGAACCGCTCAGCGAGCGGCGTAGTACCGCCCCAGGACGTCGTCACGCAGGGCCGCGAAATCACCGTTGGCCAGACTGTCGCGGATCTGGTCCACCAGGCGCACGATGAAGCGTTCGTTGTGGATCGTGGCCAGGGTGTTGGCGATGATCTCCTTGGCCTTGAACAGGTGGTGCAGGTAGGACCGGCTGTAGTGCGCACAGGTGTAGCAGTCGCACTCCGGGTCGATGGGGCCGAGGTCGTCGCGATTGGCGGCGGTCGTCACGTTGAACCGGCCGTCGCGGGTGTAGAGCGCGGCATTGCGCGCCACCCGCGAGGGCGACACGCAGTCGAAGGTGTCGGCGCCGGCCGCCACCGCGGCGAACAGGTCGTCCGGCTCGGAGATGCCGAGCAGGTGGCGGGGACGGTCCTCGGGAAGCGCGGCCGAGCACCATCCGACGATCTCGCCGAGTCGTTCCTTCTCGATCGCACCGCCGATCCCGTAGCCGTCGAAGCCCTCGCCGGTCACCGTGCCCCGCATGGCGGACAGGTCGGCACAGGCCTTGGTGCGCAGGTCCTCGTACTGAGCACCCTGGATCACCCCGAACAGGGCCTGGTACGGCTTCGTCTCCCGTTCCAGGGTGAGACGTTGGTGCTCGTCGAGGCAGCGTTGGGCCCACAACCGGGTCCGCTCCAGCGCCTCCTCCTGGTAGGGCCGGGTGTTCATCAGGGTGGTGAGCTCGTCGAAGGCGAAGATCACATCGGCGCCGATGCCGTGCTGGACCTGCATCGACACCTCGGGGGTGAAGCGGTGCTTGCTGCCGTCGAGGTGCGAGGTGAACGTCACCCCGTCGTCGTCGACATGGGCGCGGCGCTGCTTGCCCTCGGCGATCACGTCGTCGTCGGCCAGTCCGGTGGTGTCCATCGCCAGCACCTTCTTGAACCCGGCGCCCAGGCTCATCACCTGGAACCCGCCGGAGTCGGTGAAGGTCGGGCCGGGCCAGTTCATGAACTGCCCCAGTCCCCCGGCCCGGTCGATCCGCTCGTGGCCGGGTTGGAGATAGAGGTGGTACGCATTGGCCAGCACGGCCTGCGCCCCGAGCTCGGTCATGGTCTCGGGCAGCACCGCCTTCACGGTCGCCTTGGTGCCGACCGCGATGAAGGCAGGGGTGCCGATCTCGCCGTGCGGAGTGCGGATCACCCCGGTCCGGGCCAGCCCGGGGCCGCGGTGTCCGACGGTGAAGCCGAATCCACCCTCCCCGCCCAGATCGTCGCTGGCCAGATCGTCGCTGGCCGGATCGTCGCCGACCTGCTCGTCCTGAGCCGGCTCGTGGACCTCAAGGGTGGACCGCTCGGCCGCGGGTGCCGCGACCAGGGCCTGGAGTTGGGCGATCGCCACCACCCCGGCGGTGGAGGTGCGCAGCACCGTGGATCCGAGCAGGACGGGCTCAGCTCCGGCCGCGGTGAACTCGGCCAACTCCTCGTCGGTGATCCCGCCCTCGGGTCCGACCACCACCAGGACCGAGGACGGCCCCGTCGGTGTGCCCGGCACGCGGGAGGAGGCCACGGCCTCGGCCAGCGGACGGGTCGCCGACTCGTGCAGGACGTAGGCCCGCTCGCTGGTACGGATCAGCTCGGCCACCTCGGCGGTCGTGGCGGCCTCGGTCACCTCGGGCACCCGGAGTCGACGGGACTGCTTGGTGGCCTCCCGTGCGGTGGAGCGCCAGCGGCGCAGGCCCTTCTCGGCCCGCTCCCCGCTCCAGCGCACCATCGAGCGGTGGGCCGACCAGGGCACGACCCGGTGCACGCCCGCCTCGGTCATCACCTCGACGGCCAACTCGCCCCGGTCCCCCTTGGCCAACGCCTGGACCGCGGTCACCCGGAGCGACGGCTCGGCCTCGTGGTGGTGCTCCTCGACCTGGATCGTCAGCCCTCGCTTGGAGCTGGCCGTGACGGTGCCCCGTACGGCTCGACCGACACCGTCGCCGAGCACGACCACCTCACCGGGACCGATCCGGCGGACCACCGCGGCATGGCGTCCTTCGTCACCATCGAGCTCGACCGACGCCCCCACCGCGGGGAGCGGATCGGCCAGCTCCGTCAGGAAGACCGCGTCGGACACCGGGGCCGGGCCTCAGTTGGTGAACGCGTCGCGCAGGCGGCCGAAGACGCCGCGGTGATGCTTCTGGACCGCGACCTCGGGATGGGTCTCGTCGCGCATCTCGGCCAACATCCGCAGCGCCTCCTTCTGACCCTCGTCCAGCTTCGTCGGGGTCTGGACCAACAGCGTGACCCCGAGCTTGCCGCGACCGGTGCCGCGCAGCTTGGGCACACCCCAGCCCTCCAGCACGATCCGGGTGCCCGACTGGGTCCCCGCCGGCACCGTCACGGTCACGCTGGCATCCTCGGGATCGACCTCGTCGCGCTCGGCGTCCAGGGTCGCGACCGGGACCTCGGTGCCCAGGGCTGCCGCGGTCATCGGGATCTTGGCGACCACGTCCAGGTCATCGCCCTCGCGCTTGAAGACCTCGTGCGGGGCGACCACCAGCTCGACGTAGAGGTCGCCGGCCGGACCACCGCCGGGCCCGACCTCGCCCTGGGACTCCAGGTGGATCCGGTTGCCGGTGTCGACCCCGGCCGGGATCTTGACGTTGATGGTGCGGTTGGAACGGATCCGACCGGCCCCGGAGCACTCGGTGCACTTCTCGGGGATGATCGTGCCGTAGCCGTCACAGGCCGGGCAGGCCTGGGTGGTGCGGATGTCGCCGATGAAGGAGCGCTGGACCGAGGTCACCTCGCCCTGGCCGCGACAGGTCTGGCAGGGCTCGGGCTTGGACTCGCCCTCCCCACCCTGACCGTTGCAGCGGGGACACAGCACCGCGGTGTCGATCTTGATCGGCTTGGTGGCGCCGAAGGCGGCATCGACCAGGTCGAGCTCGACCCGGACCAGGGCATCCTGGCCGCGACGCACCCGCGGTCGAGGACCCCGGCCGTTGGCGCCGTTCTGGCCGAACATGGCGCCCATCAGGTCGGTGAAGTCGAAGCCCTGGGCGCCCGAGAAGCCGCCCATGCCTCCCATGCCGCCCATCCCGCCGGCACCGGCACCGGAGCGGACACCCATGTCGTACATCTGCCGCTTCTGGGGATCGCGCAGCGTCTCGTAGGCCTGGGCCACCTTCTTGAACCGCTCGGCGGCGTCCGGTTCGGTCGCCACGTCGGGGTGCATGGTGCGGGCCTTGCGCCGATAGGCCTTCTTGATCTCCTCGGCGGTCGCATCGCGCGAGACCTCGAGGATCTCGTAGTAGTCCTGGTCCTGGGTCATCTCATCTCATCATCAAGGAATCGGCTGACATAGCGGGCGATGGCGCGTACCGACGCGATCGTGGCCGGATAGTCCATACGGGTCGGCCCCACCACGCCGAGCGTGGCAAAGCGATCACCGGGGGTGGTGGCACTCGTACCGTACCCGGTACTGACCACCGAGGTCTGACGCAGCTGGGAGATCGGGTTCTCCTCCCCGATCCGTACGTGGATGTCCTCCGGAGAGGCGACATCACCCAACAGCCGCATCAGCACGACCTGCTCCTCCAGGGCCTCCAACAACGGCGGGAGGGCCGAGGTGAAGTCCGGGCCGAAGCGGGTCAGGTTGGGCACGCCCCCCACCACGACCTTGGTCGTGGTCTGGCCCTCGAGCAGGTCGATCAGGGAGGCGATGCAGATCCGGGCCGGCGCCTCCTGGGTCTCGGGCAGCTCCCCCAGCAGGCGGGCAAGCGACAACCGGGCCCGTTCCGGGGTGTTGCCGACCACGGCGGTCAGCAGGCGGGCGCGGATGTCGGCGAGCACGCTGGGGTCGTGCTCCCCCAGCTCGAGGACTCGTTGGTCGACCTGACCGATCGAGGTGACCAGGATCAGCATCACCCGGTCCGCGGTCAGCGAGACCAGTTCGACCGAGGCGATGTGGTGCCGGTCCGGGCTCGGGTACTGCACCATGGCGACCTGACGGGTCAGCTGGGCCAGCAGCCGTACGGTCCGGGCCACCACGTCGTCGAGGTCCTCGGCGCCGGAGAGGAAACTGGTGATGGCGCGCCGCTCGGCCGCCGAGAGCGGCTTGACCGCGCTCAACCGGTCGACGAACAGCCGGTAGCCCTTGTCGGTCGGGATGCGTCCGGCGCTGGTGTGGGGTTGGGCGATGTAGCCCTCCTCCTCCAGCACGGCCATGTCGTTGCGCACCGTCGCCGGGGACACCCCCAGGTTGTGCCGCTCGACCAAGGCCTTGGAGCCGACCGGCTCCTGGCTGTCGACGTAGTCGGTGACGATCGCGCGCAGCACGCTCAGCTTGCGGTCATCCACACGATCCCCTCCTCCAGGTCCCCGACCAGCCGGTCTGCCCATTGGCACTCATCTGCACCGAGTGCCAGTCTAGTGCGTCCATCCCGACCACCACAGCGGACCGCGCACCGATCTGCTGGTCGAGAGGGATGAGGAACCGATTTCTGATGTGTCATCATTCCGTCCGGGTGACCACCGCGGCACCCCGACACGCCAAGGAGCACTTCGATGACGACGCGACGCACCTTCCTCGCCGGGGCCGCCGGCCTGACCGCCACGGCGGGCCTCGCCGCTTGCGGCTCCACCGACAGCGCGAGCGGTGACGGCCCGGCGAGCCTGCGGCTGGCCTGGTGGGGCAATGACGTCCGCAACGAGCTGACCGAGTCAGCCGTCGACGCCTTCACCTCCGCCAACTCCGACATCACCGTTGAACTCGAACCCGGTGAATGGTCGAGTTACTGGGACAGACTGGCCGCCCAGGTCGCCGGCCGTGACACCCCTGACGTGATCCAGATGTCGATCAACTACGTCCGTGAGTACGGCGACCGTGGTGCGGTCGCCGACCTCAACGAGATCGGAGTCGAGTCCGCCGATCTTGCTCCCGGCACCGTGGAGTCCGGCCTGGTCGACGGCAAGTTGTACGGCATCAACGCCGGCGTCAACACCTCGGTGATCCTGGCCAACCCGGCGGTCTTCGACGCCGCCGGGATGGAACTGCCCGATGACACCACGTGGACCTGGGAGAGCTACCGCGACCTCGCCGCCCAGCTGACCGAGGCGCTGCCGGACGATTCCTACGGGTCAACCAGTTTTTGGAGCGGCTCCGACACCATGTTCAACGCCTGGCTGCGCCAGCACGATCAGGTCTACTACACCACCGAGGGTCTCGGCTTCACCGTTGACCTGGTCGAGGAGTGGTTCACGCTGATGCGGGGTTACCTGTCGTCGGGGGCCAACCCGCCGCCGGCCGTGACGGCCGAGGACGGTGCCCAGGCACTCGCCCAGGGCCTCGCCGGCACCGGCAAGGCGGCGATGAGCCTGTTCTACTCCAACCAGGTCACCGCGATGGACCAGGCCACAGGAGAGGACATCGTCCTGCTGCGCCCGCCCAGCCTCACCGGCCGGGCCACCGACCGCAAGGCCTGGTTCAATGCCTCGATGCAGTGGTCGATCTCCTCGACCACCGGCGACCCCGAGGCAGCCGCTGCGCTGGTGAACTGGTTCGTCAACAGCGAGGAGGGGGGCAAGATCCTGCTCTCCGAGCGTGGCCTGCCCGCCAACACCAAGGTCCGCGAAGCCGTCCTGCCGTTGCTGAGCGCCTCCGACCAGAAGGCCGCCCAGTTCCTCACCGACATCGAACCCGAGCTCGGCGATGCCCCCGAGATCCCGATCGTCGGGGCCTCCGACCTGCCGACCGTGCTGCAGCGGTGGGCCGAGGAGGTCGCCTTCGGCAACAGGACCCCGGCCGAGGGCGCTCAGGGCTTCTTCGACGAAGCCACGGCCAAGGTCAGCTGAGTCGCCGGGACTGCCGACCGGCCCGGATGACATGATCGGTACGTGTTCATCGAACGTGCAGATCGGGTCTGGACCGCCACCATCGGCGGTCACACCATCGGGCTCATCGCGGGTGAGGAAGGGACCGTCCTGATCGACCTTCCCGCCCGCGATGCGGCCGACGTCCTCGCCGAGGCCAGCCGGGTGGCCGGATCGGAGGTCACCGAGGTCGTACTGACCCATCCCCAGGACCTGACCGCACTGGCCGATCTGGGCACCGTGCGAGTACGGGCCCATGAGTCGTACGGGGACCAGGTGCGTTCTGCTGACCCATCGGCCGAGATCTCAACCCTGGTGGCGATTGCCGCGATCGACCTCGGTGACCGCCGGGTCGAGGTGATCCATCCGGGTCGGGCCCACACCGATGCCGACCTGGTCGCCGTCGTCCCGGACAGCCCGGTGCTGTTCGTCGGGGACCTGATCGGCGACCCCCTGCGCTACGGAGCCGACAGCTGGCCCCTGGAGTGGGCGAACACCCTGGACCAGGTGATCGCCCTGATGAACGAATCGAGCCAGGTGGTCACCGGCCATGATGGTCATCGGTCAGAAGGGGGCCCGGACGACCGTGACCTGGCGATCACGGCACGCTCCACGGCCGCCGCGGTCTCGCACGAGATCACCGAGCTGATCGGACGGGGCGTCCCGTTCGAGCGGGCCGGGGCCGAGGGCAACTGGGCCATCCCGTTCGACCTCATCGCCGACGCCGTCGCCGCGGAGTGGCGGCGCAGCGGCACCAGCGGCCCCTCACAGGGCAGGCCACTGCTCCCCCTGGTCTGACATGTTCATGGACCAGCGGCGCCAGCTGATCCTGCGGCGACTGGCGCGTGACGGCACCGTACGGGTGGCCGAGTTGGCCCGGGAGTGGGACCTCAACCCGATGACGATCCGGCGCGATCTGGCCGACCTCGAGGCGAAGGGTCAGCTGCGACGGGTGTACGGCGGCGCCCTGCCGGTCCGCCGTGAGGCCACCGGCCCCTGGATCGGTCTCATGGTGCCGACCACCGACAGTTACTACGGGCCCGTGGTGCTCGGCGCCGAACGGGCAGCCTGCCAGTTGGGGGCCCGGCTCGTGCTGGCCACCCACTTCTACCTCGAGGAACTCGAGCACGAACGTCTCGAGAAGCTCGTCTCGCTCGACCTCGACGCCCTGGTCCTGGCCACCCGCGGGTTCCTGCCCTCGCAGGATGCTCCCGCGCCGACCGGGTCCAATCGCGACGACACGATCTCCGACCAGGTCGTCGAGTCGATCATCGATCGGATGCAGTGCCCGGTGATCCTGGTGGAGCGTCGTCTCCCGATCCGGGGCACGGCTGGCGATCCGTGCGTGGTTCGCTCCGCCCATGACCAGGGTGCCCTGCTCGGCGTGCGTCACCTGCAACGCCTCGGACACGACCGCGTGCTGGCCGTGATGCGTCCGACGCCGACCACCGTCGGACTCCTCCACGGCCTGAACCAGGCCCGCGAACAGCTCGGGATCGTCGTCGACACCATCACGCTGGGCGATGATCCCGATCTGGCC
>DVLP01000147.1 GCA_018715445.1 Candidatus Avipropionibacterium avicola
CCGCACCCCAAGGACTTCACCGACGACGTCATCGAGGCGATGGCCGAGACGCCGAACGTGATGCCCCAGCTGCACATGCCGCTGCAGTCCGGCTCGGACCGCATCCTGCGTCAGATGCGCCGCTCGTACCGCTCCGAGCGCTACCTGGGGATCATCGACCGGGTCCGCCAGGCGATGCCCGAGGCCGCCATCACGACCGACATCATCGTCGGCTTCCCCGGCGAGACCGAGGAGGACTTCGCCCAGACCCTCGAGGTCACCGAGCGCTCCCGGTTCGCCTCGGCCTTCACCTTCCAGTACTCCACCCGTCCGGGGACCCCGGCGGCCACCATGGACCAGCAGGTGCCCAAGCCGGTCGTCCAGGAGCGCTACGACCGACTGGTCGAGCTGGTCAACCGCCTCGCCTGGGACGGCAACCGGGAGCTCGAGGGCCGTGAGGTCGAGGTGATGTTCGCCGACGGGGAGGGCCGCAAGGATGCCGCGACCTCGCGGATGAGCGGGCGGGCCCGCGACAACCGCCTGGTCCACGTCGCCGTCCCGGACGATCCGCAGCACCGGCCCAGGCCCGGCGACATCGCCCGGACCGTGATCACCCACGCCGCTCCGCACCACCTCAACGCCGATGCCGGGATCACCGACCTGCGCCGTACCCGGGGCGGCGACACCTGGCAGGCGCGTCAGGACCAGCCTTCCCAGGATGGGCCCCGGAGCCGTCCCACGGTCGGTCTCGGGATGCCGACCCTCGGGGTGCCGCAGCAGGCCCCGGCCACCGACCAGGGCTGCGGCTGCTCCTGAAATCTCCCCGGCCGCGACCCACCATGGTGGACAATGCCTGCCATGTCCTCGAACTGGTACTGGAACAGTGACTACGGCCGTGACCAGATCCTGCGCTCCGAGATCGAAGCGCAGGCCGCTGCCTCGGCCCGTAGCGCCGCCCGGTTGCGCAGCCAGCTCACCAGGGTCCAGGGCAGCATGGAGCGGCGACTGACCGCCTTGGCCGAGGCCTTCGACGCCTATGTCGAGCTCGGCGACGTCCGCGAGGAACTGGCCGCCATGCCCAACAGCACCTCGGTCCGCCGACGCGCCCGCGACGCGATGGCCACCCTGAAGGCCGGCGGCACACCGCCGCCACTGCCCGAGGGCCAGGCCGGTCACTGGCTCGGTGGCGCGATGAACCGGGTGATCGCCGTCGTACGAGGTCAGGTCCCCGCCGCGGCACTGGCGGCCACCGCGGCCGATGAGGACCAGGACCAGGACGCACCCGATGGCGTCCTCGCCCCGGACCGGGCCGCTGGCGACCAGACCGACCCGGAGCAGGCGCCGCGACCCTTCACCACCTCGGCCGGCGCGGTGATGGCCAACCCGGAGGCCCGGATCTTCGAGGTGCTGGCGCTGGCCGCGCTCGACCACGGCGCCGACGGTGCCGAGTCGCTGCCGATGCTGCTCACCACCGACGGCGGGTTCACCGCGGAGCAACGGGTGATCTTCGACGCCGTGGTGGACGGCCACTACGGCCCCGGCGCGGTCGCGCTGATCGGCGACGCGATGCGCAGCAACCTGGCCCGCAGCAACCCCCGGGGGTGGCGGGACTGGCTGCTGCGCCAGTCCGGCGCCGGTGACGTCCGGGTGCTGCGGTGGGTCGAGTACCACACCGCGCCCGTGGTGCAGCTGTCCGCCGCCACCGAGGGCGCCACACCGATCGACGTGGCCGGCTACAACCCGGTGTCCGCCACCGAGACCGACACCGCCGTCGACACCCTGGCGGCGGTCCAGGACCTGGTCGACCGCATCGTCGACGAGGGCTCACCCCTGGAGCGTGACCTGATGCATCGGGCCGGAGTCCTGCGCGCCAAGATCGAGAAGCCTGACGTCGTGATCGACCCGCCCCGGTGGGAGCGGGAGTCCCAGCCGGTCGACGAGTCCGTCCGTGACGCGTTCGCCCGACTGGAGCCGGGCAACCCGGCCCACGCCGAGGTGTTGTCGTGGTTGCTGCCCCACCTGCGCCCCACCATCGAGGAGTCCCTCGTCGAGCGCGCGCAGGCGGCTTCCACGGTGACGGTCCGGACCCCGGGCGGCTCGGTCACGGTGAACTCCGCCGGTGCGGACCCGGACGAGGTACGGCTCGCCCGGGAACGGATCGAGCAGCGCTACGCACCGGAGCCGTGGAGCAAGGGGCTGCTCATCGCCACCGGGGTCCTGGTCGTGGCCAGCATCGTCGGCTGCATCCTCCTGGGTGGCCCGCAGTGGTGGTTGTTGCTCACCCTGCCGGTGGCAGCGTTCCTGGGCGGTCGGGCGGTCTGGCTGCATCGCCCCGGTGACCGCGAGATGCTGGTCAGCCGCGACCTGGCCGAGATCGAGACCGGCGTCGAGCGGGCCCACAAGCGACTGGTCACCACCGAGCAGAACGCCCAGGAGGCCAAGCTCGAGCACGACCAACTGGTGGCCACGGTGCGGGAGCGACTGGAGGCCACCGGCGAGACCGCCGGACAGCAGCCGGTGACACAATGAAGCGGTGACCCGACCGTCCGATCCTGCGACCCTGCCGGTGCCGGTGCTGATCGGACCGACCGCGGTCGGCAAGTCCAGCACCGCCATCGCCGTCGCCGAGCGTCTGATCGCCGAACAGGTCGACTGTGAGCTGGTCAACCTGGACTCGATGTTGGTCTATCGCGGGATGGACATCGGCACCGCCAAGCCCACCAGGGCCGAGCGGGAACGGGTCCGCCACCACCTGGTCGACATCGTCGACATCGAGTGGGAGGCCTCGGTCGCCGAGTTCCAGACCTGGGCCCGCGAGGCCATCGCCGACTGCCGGGGTCGCGGGGTCGTGCCGCTGCTGGTGGGGGGATCGGCCCTCTACACCCGGGCGGTCGTCGACGAGTTCAGCTTCCCCGGCACCGACCCGGTGGTGCGCGAGGGGTACGAGCGCCGCCTGGTCGAGATCGGCGCTCCTGCGCTGCACGAGGAGTTGCGGCGCCGCGATCCCGAGGCCGCCGAGCAGATCATCGCCAGCAACGGACGACGGATCGTGCGTGCCCTGGAGGTCATCACCCTGACCGGCAAGCCGTACCGTGCCAGCCTGCCCTCCAACCGCCACGCCCTGACCGGGGTGATCGAGCTCGGCCTGGACGCCGATCGGGCCTGGCTCGACGATCGGATCGCCCAGCGGGTCGACCAGATGTGGGCCGACGGCCTGGTCGACGAGGTCCGCGGCCTGGCCGAGCGGGGCCTGGCCCGGACCCGTACCGCCTCGCGCGCCCTGGGCTACCGACAGGTCCTGGAGCACCTGGGCGGTGCGTACGACCAGGACGAGGCCCGCGCCCGTACGATCAGCGGCACCCGACGCTTCGCGCGCAAGCAGTACGGCTGGTACCGCCGCGACGACCGGATCCGCTGGCTCGAGGCCCGCGACCCGGACCTGGTCGCGACGATCGTGGCCGCCGTACGCCAGCAGTTGGTCGGGATGGGAGACTGAGCCCATGCGCATCTGGTCCTTCGCCAAGGGGCACGGCACCGGCAACGACTTCGTGATCCTGCTCGATCGTCATGCCATGGCCGACCCCACCGCCGAGGAGGTCCGTCAACTCTGTGACCGCCACCGCAGCGTCGGCGGTGACGGGTTGCTGCGCGTGGTGCGGGCCCGTTCGATCGAGGGCTGGGACGGCGACCCGGACCTGTGGTTCATGGACTACCGCAACGCCGACGGCTCACTGGCCGAGATGTGCGGCAACGGTGCCCGGGTCTTCGCGCGCTACCTGGCCGAGCAGGACCTGGTCTCCGGGCCCGAGTTCGACATCGCCACCCGCGCCGGGGTGAAGCGGATCGAGCTGACCTCGCGTGGCCTGGTCCGGGTCGCGATGGGCCCGGTCCGGGTCGGCGGCGAGGTGACGATCGGGCTGGGCGGACAGCAGCACCGCGGCTGGTCGGCCGAGGTGGGCAACCCCCATGCCGTCGTCGGGGTCGATGCCGACGCCCTGACCGGACTGGACCTGAGCAGGGCACCGCAGTTCAGCGAGCAGGACTTCGCCGACGGCGTCAACGTCGAGTTCGTCACCGAGCCGGGAGACCGGGACGAGGTACGGATGCGGGTCCACGAGCGCGGGGTGGGCGAGACCCTGTCCTGCGGCACCGGGACGGTGGCTGCGGCC